>CAJWET010000037.1 GCA_913031515.1 uncultured Acidimicrobiaceae bacterium
ACCGACACGTTCACGGTCGTCCTTGACACCCAACCAGCGTCGAACGTAGTAATCCAAGCGTCCTCCAACGACGCCGGTGAGGCGCAGGTCGGAGGCCCATTGACGTTCACGAACGGCAACTGGAACACCCCCCAGACGTTCACGATTACCGGTAGAGATGATTCAATCGTTGACGGTGACCAGATAGCTGTGTTTACTGTGAAGGTCGTCGACGGCTCGAGTGACGATACCTACGACGCTGTCGCTGACCAGACCGTAGACGTAACCAACGCTGATAATGAAACAGCCGGTTTCACCATTGTTGAGTCCGGAGGTTCGACATCGGTGTCAGAGGCGGGTTCCACCGACACGTTCACGGTCGTCCTCAACGCCCAACCAGCGTCGAACGTGGTGTTGACTGTGACTTCGGCTGATACCGGTGAATCCACGGTGACCAGCCCATTGACGTTCACGAACGGCAACTGGAACACCCCCCAGACCGTCACCGTCACCGGCGTCGACGACAATCTGGTTGATGGCAATCAAACAACAAATGTGACCATTGCAGTTAATGCGCCTAACTCAGACAACAAATTTGATGCTGTACCCGCCCAAGTAGTCGTGGCTACAACGGTAGATGACGACTCGGCTTCTTTTTCAGTAGAACAAACCGGTGGATCAACAACAGTCAGTGAAGATGAAACCCAAGACACCTTCACCGTCGTGCTCGATGTACAACCTGCGAACATTGTCCTTCTCAGAATGACCATCTCGGATAATACAGAATCATCGCTCCAAACCTCGGACCTGACATTTACTTCAGCGAACTGGAATATCCCTCAGACCGTGATCGTTGTCGGAGTAGATGATGAAATAGCGGACGGAGACCAACCTGGACAAATCGAAATTGCAGTAGTTACAAACTCATCTTCTGAATTCTTGCAACTCTCAACAGAAACCGTTCCTATCACCAACCTCGACAATGAAAATGACCAAGATGGCGATGGGCTCGAAGACGAGAACGACCCATGCCCAGAAGATGAAGACTGTGATGATGACACCGTAGAAGATCCCGACGAAGAAATCGGTTGCGTCAAAACCCCTGACTGTGATGGCGACACCGTACTGGATGGAGACGAAGAACCGGGGTGCTCGATTCTCATAGACTGCGATAGCGACACCGTAGAAGATCCTGACGAAGAACCAGGATGTACCAAAATCGTAGACTGCGATGGAGATGGTCTTCCGGATGGAGAAGAACCGGAAGGATGTGGAACTGACCCCGACTGCGACGATGACGGACTTCTTGATGGCGTCGAACTAACGGGTTGCGTTCAGGACACCGACTGCGATAACGATAACCTCCCTGATGGATCCGAACCAACGGGTTGTATCCTTTTCCCCGACTGCGATGGCGATAATCTCCTCGATGGGTTTGAACTTTCGAGATGTATTTTTGACCCTGATTGTGATGATGATGGACTTCTTGACGGTGAGGAAGAACCCAGCTGCGTTACTCTAAACGATTGCGATGAAGATGGCTTACTCGATGGACAAGAACCAGAGGGGTGCGTTCTTAATCCTGATTGTGATGGTGGTGGCTTATTAGATGGCGAAGAACCAGAGGGGTGCGTTCTGGACCCCGATTGTGGCGAAGTGGTCGAAGAACCTGTAAACACCACTCAGGAAGAAGCACCGCCAGCTCCGACTCCGACCCCGACCCCAGAGAATCCGACTCCCACGCCAGAAGATCCGACTCCTGAACCTACTGCAGCGCCAGAAGAAGACAAGCCAGAAGTTATTACCTTGGTAGTGGAAATTCCAGATATGGGAACCTTCGCAATCTCCACCTTCATCTGGGGTATAGGCGCAGGTATTGCTTTGTTGCTTCTGATTCTTGTACTGCTGTTGCTGAGGAGACGCCCGCATTTGATTTCTATTAGCCTCTACACCGAAAGTAGCCTTGACCAGCTTCCGACTGTATTTGCCAGTGCGAAACTCCAACTAGGTGTAGAGGTAAGAGATCAGATCTTTAATGTTGCTGATAGGAGTGAAGGTGCACTTCAAGAAGATGAAAATACGCCAAGGAGAAGAGGCTTTGAGATCTCGTTTACTAACGTAGAAGCTTCAAGTCTTGTTTTCAGCATAGAAAGAGGTGGCTTCGGCGAAGAAGAACCATTTATCTTCATGACCTCGAGTTTCCCGGCTAATTCGGAGAGACACTCTCACGAACTTCAGGTGGACCGGCCACTAAAGAACCGTGGCAAAGTATCGCGACTGGCCTTACCTCAAGGGCAGACTACTGGGATTAGATGGGCTGCTCCTTCAGCAAAAAGATCGCTGACGGGTTATCGTCTTGAAGGTCTTACGCATGCTGATGGTTGGAGAACGATCACAGAATTTTCTCCCAATCAGGAGAACAAATCAAAGTCATTGCTCGAGATAGAAGGATATACCCATGTACGGCTACGCGCCTCCTTCAAATGGACCACAAGTCGACCGAGCATCGCGGTTCCAGTAGGAGCCATAGAATTCGATCAAGTAAAAGAAACACCTTGAGAACCCGTGGGTAAAGAATTTTCGTCAAAACTAATCGCGTGCGATGTTGACGGGACGCTTCTAGATTCAAACGGCCGTTTACGTGACAGAACGAAAGAAGCTCTTCTTACCGCAAGTGAAGCCGGAGCAACAATAACTCTTGCTACAGGCCGTGACTGGTTGGCTGTTGAGTACCTCGTCAAGGAGCTGCCTTCGGTATCATTTGCCGCTTGCGTAAATGGGGCTGAAGTCCGGACTGCTAAGGGAGAGAAATTATACAGTCACGAATTAGGTAAAGACTTGGCTGTGCAGATTATCAGAAGAATTCGCACCAGTATCACTGGGGTCTCGATGGGGGCTTCCATTAATGGGCGCCTAGTCGGTGAGCAAAGTATCTCAGATGCATTACCGCCCACACCCGATGGGATTGAGAGTTTTGCCGAGAAGATCGTTCCCGACCTTCTAATGGAAGTCAATCAAAGCGTTCAAGACTTGGTCATCTACCATCAAGATTTTCATGAAAGACTGGAAGACCTTTATGTTCTAGTTCGATCTGCTATTGATATGAATGATGCAATTGTTGCGTACAGTGGATTGCCGATGATCGAGATTCTTCCGCGAGGTGCAGGAAAAGGTTCAGCGCTGTCTTGGTTGGCAAACCATTTAGAGATAAGCCAGCATCAAGTCGTAGCATTTGGTGACAATGTGAATGATATCTCGATGCTTCGATGGGCTGGAATTGGAGTGGCAATGGGTAATGCTTCAATAGAACTCTTGAAATATGCAGATCAAAGAACGTTAACGAATGACCAAGATGGCGTGGCGGTATGGATCGAAAAGAAACTCTCAGAGTAGAGATTGCGTGAACCCATGGGAAGACCACATTTGAAGGAGTAAGATTCATCTATTCCTATGAAGTGATCACTGATAAGAGGAGAAATAATGTCAACGAACGCATCATTACTGAAGCGATACCGTTCGATTATGGCGCCGTATCTTAACCCTCTTTATGAAACGCCTATATCTATAGATCGGGGAGAAGGAAGTTTTGTCTGGGATGTAGAAGGTAACGAGTACCTAGATTTCTTCGGTGGTGTCTTAACGACAATGATTGGACACAACAACCCAGCAGTTACCGAAGCAATCCAATCGCAAGCCAGTAAAGTCCTCCACACCAGTACCTTGTATCTATCCGAACCGATGATTGAACTTGGGGAAGAAATTGGAGCAGCTTCTGGGATCCTTGACGCGCGCGTTTTCTTTACTACATCAGGTAGCGAAGCAAATGATACTGCACTGATGTTGGCTACGAGCTTCCGGAATTCAAATGAGGTTCTTGCCATGAGGAACAGTTACCATGGCCGCACTTTCGCCACGCAAGCAGTGACAAGCCAGTCTTCGTGGCTCTCATCTCGGATTTCGGGACTATCAGTCAATTATGTACAGGGTCCATATCGGTTACGGAGCCCGTTTCAAGATATTCCAGATGAGAAACTCACCGACGCATGCGTCGCTGACTTACAACAGATTATTGATACTGCTACCACAGGAAACATCGCATGCCTTATCTTTGAGCCGATTCAAGGTGTCGGAGGCTTCGCAATTCCGCCGGATGGTTTCTATGGGCAGATGGAAAAGACTCTTTCAAACCATGGAGCTCTTCTCATCAGTGATGAAGTGCAAACTGGATGGGGCAGGACCGGAGAGCACTTTTGGGGGTATCAAGCACATGGAATAATCCCAGATATGCTCACGTTTGCGAAAGGTGTTGGGAATGGAATCACCCTCGCAGGGGTTGTGGCAAGAGCAGAGATTATGGAGAACATTACTGCCTTGAACTTCAGCACTTTTGGCGGTAACCCACTTTCAGCAGCTGCTGGCTTGGCAACATTTCGCTACGTTACCGACAACAACTTACAGGAGAATGCACTGAAGATGGGGGCGCGACTCAAGAAGGGATTGACGACTATAGCGGATACAACGCCTTGGATAGGAGACCTACGTGGACGTGGATTGATGATCGCTCTTGAAATGGTTGAAGGGGGCGCTGGGGTAATGGAGCCTTCCTCTACAAGAGCTGGAGAGTTCATCGAAACCTGTAAGGATATGGGGCTATTGCTTGGGAAAGGCGGCGTATTTGGAAACGTGGTCAGGATTACCCCAATGCTGAATGTTACCGAAGAAGAGATTGATCAGGGTCTTGAGACCATAGTTGATGCAGTTAACTCTTTAGATTAGTTCTAATTGAAGATAGCTCACATTAATCGCCACGGAGCATATGGGCGACTTTCATGGCTAACCATGCGGTCTTGTTGGTCTGGGTTTCGTATGCGTCAGCTGAACCCATCAGGCGCCTGCTTGCCCGAACGCCGATCCATCGTAACGGTTCAGGTTCCCAACGTCTCGGATGTACCCCAACCCATGGGAGGGAAACGATGTCCGTTTGTAAATCAAGAACCAGATCAGCCATTGTGCGCCCTGCTAAATTCGCCGCCGCGACTCCTTCACCCACATACCCTCCTAGAACACCCAACCCTGAAGATTTGTCATATCGTAGGCCTGGAAGCCAATTTCTTGGTATTGCAAGGACGCCACCCCAGCGATGAGTTATAGCAACGTCTTTAAGCTGCGGAAGTAGTTCAATTAGGGTTTGCCAAATGACTTCGTGAGATGATTCGTTATTCGCGATTGTTGGGTCAATTCTTGAACCGAACAGATACGGGGGTTTTCCTTGTCCCCCAAAAGCGATTCTGTTATCTTCTGTCCTTTGCCCATAGATAACGATGTACCTGCCGTCATTGAAAGTTGGTCTATTGATTAGCCCAATTTCGGTCATGAGGGAATCGCTTAAAGGCTCGGTGGCGATCATTCGAGAGTAGACAGGGAGAAGATCTAGTTTTCCTCCTTTTAAATCTCGGGTAAATGCTTCGGTTGCTTGAATCACTACTTCTGCAGTCACTTCACCATGTGAAGTGACAACATTCCTTCCTTCGATAGATAGAACTGTTGTCTCTTCAACAATCTTGCCGCCATGCGACTCCACTGCAGAAGCAAGTCCGCGAACAAGTCTGCCAGGGTCGATGCTTGCAGAAGGGGAGAAGAAGGTACCTGAATGGATATTTGTTGCGTTCAAGTGTTGTCGCGCCTCGTCTGGTTCAAGCAGTCGGAGGATGTCCTCTCCAAAACCCTGAGATTTTGCGGCTTGCACTTCAGCCAATTGCCGTTCCGCCTGAGGCGCGTTACGGGCGAGGCTGATAAGTCCCCCTTTTTGGAAACCGCAATTAATTCCCTCGTGTTCAATGACGCGTTTTACTTCATCGACAGTTTCAAACATCGCATGCTCCAGTCGAAGGGCTGCATCCTGCGATGACCTTTTTGCGTATTTTTCCGTTCCGCCCGCTAACGCCCCTTCGCACCATCCTCCATTCCGGCCTGAAGCTCCATAACCACAGTATTCTTTTTCTAGGACAAGGATCCGTAACGACGGGTCCCGTTCTAGAAGATAATACGCCGTCCAAAGGCCACTGAATCCACCTCCAACGATTGCAATATCGACTGAGGTGGTTCCTTTAAGTGAAGCTCTGGGAGTTAGGTCTTCATTTAAGCAGTCAATCCATAGGGGAACAGGTCGGGCACCTGATATTGCTGTCATAAGGCTATGGAACCGCAATAGGGCATAATCTGCAACTTCTAAGAGGAAACTGAACTAGCACGCGTTATTTCTAGTGGGTAGTCTTGGCGGAACTGTATCATGCGAGGTTCAATGACATCGGCACTACTTCACCCATTCTCCAAACCTTCTTCTAACAATTTTCACACCCTTGTCCGGTCGGAAGGGGTACGCGTCTGGGATGACAAAGGGAAAGAATATATAGATGGTCTCGGAAGCCTTTGGTATTGCCAAGTGGGCCATAACCGTCCAGAGATGATTCAAGCTATTACAACACAGCTGGAGACCTTAAGTTCCTACCATACGTTTGCCCCCATGGGAAGCGACATTTCTGAAGCTGCGGCTGAACGGATTCGTTCCGTTTCTCCGTTTTCCGATGGTCGTGTTTTCTTGTGCAGTTCTGGATCAGAGTCTGTCGATTCAGCAATAAAATTGATTCGGAAAGCCGCAATTCTGCGTGGCCAGCCAGAACGACAAATCATTCTCCGGCGTGGCAGGGGATACCACGGAGTAAATATTGGCGGGACAACGCTTCAAGGAATACCCGCTCATAGAGAAGGCTGGGGAGAATTACTCCCGAGTGTTTTGGAAATTGACCCTACAAACATTGAATCAGCCGCGTCAATCTTCAAAGAACATGGCAGTAGGATAGCTGGAGTAATAACTGAAGCAGTCCAAGGAGCAGGAGGGGTCTTCCCGCCTCCCGACTGGTTCCTTGAAGGGCTTAGGCGCCTATGTGACGACAACGGAGCCCTTCTTGTTTTCGATGAAGTGATCACAGGATTTGGAAGGACAGGGAACTGGTTCGCTGCGGACACCTACAACGTCACCCCTGATCTAATAACCTTTGCCAAAGGAGTAACGAGCGGATATCAACCAATGGGGGGTGTCCTTATTAGTCGTGAAATTTGTGACCTCCTAGAAGCCGACCCCCAATTCGTATTCATGCATGGGTATACGTATAGCGGGCATCCTGCGGCATGCGCCGCTGCGATAGCAAATATCGACCTGATCGAAAGCGAAGAACTTGTATCACGGGCCGACCATGTTGGTCGGCGAATTTCAGGAGGGTTGGAAGCACTAAAAAGCGATGGGTTGATTACGGAAGTACGCGGTGTAGGAGCAATTTGGGCAGGGCAAATCACCGAGGCAACGACTGATCAGGGGATTCAGATAAGAGACAGAATGACAGAAATGGGTGTCATCTGCAGGGCAATTAACGGTGCATTGGCGTTCTGCCCGCCGCTCATCATTGACGATAGTGACGTTGACCTTATAATCGACACTGCTGCAAACGCCATTAATGAAATAACGGACTTATGAAACGCTCCCCAATACGAACCTTCGACGCTAAAGGATCATACGAGTCAATTGGCTATGGGCATGGGAGCCAATTTGCTGATGAAATCCAAGAATATGCCGCAGATCGCATTCGCCTAGTTGCTGGAGGATCTTGGTCCGGGAGTCCAATTGGAAAGACTGACATTCTCGATCTCGCTGAATCCATGATTCCGGCTCATCGGAACTTTGACGAAGATATATTCTCCGAATTGGTCGCTTTGGCAGAGGGAGCGCAAATCTCAGTAGCGGAAGCAATAATTGTTGGGGGATTCACTGACTTTGTTGACGCAGTTAGAGCAGAGATTGGAGGAGGGATCCCGCCAGAACTTCAAGAAGACGACTGCACAGCTGTACTCGTTCCTAACAGCCGGGCTGCTGGTGCAGGGTTTCTCGCTCAAACATGGGACATGCATGACACAGCGACAGAACACGTCGTGCTTCTTCGTATTGCGCCAGATGACAGTCCTGCAGCAATAGTGTTTACTACTACCGGATGCGTCGGCCAGATAGGGATGAACGAAGAAGGAGTCGCGGTAGGTATAAATAATTTAACTGGTGGAGATGGCAAACGAGGGGTGGCCTGGACATCGGTTGTTCGCGGAATGCTTCGAGAAGGAACAGCTGATGAAGCCCTAAAGGTACTATTGGACGCTGATCTTGCTGGAGCGCACAACTATTTGATCATGGATAAAACTGGGAAGGGGTTTAACGTGGAAGCAATGCCATCAGCTCGCCCAGTTCAGGAGCTTCACGGAGAACCCATCGTGCACACGAATCATGCGGTTGCGTCGTCAGCGATTGCCGTGCAGGCGGACCGACCCGATGACCTTCTTGAGAACTCCATGAGGAGACTGGCTCGTGGAAATGAACTTTTAGAAAGTGGAGCAGTTGACACACAAAGGCTGGTAGAGCTTACCCAAGACCAAGAAGCTATCTGCCGCAAACCAGAAGAACCTTATTTCATTGAATCTAGTGGAGCGGCAATAATGCGTCCTGCGACCAACGAATTCTGGGCATGCTGGGGCCAACCATCAGATAACGATTATGAACTCATCGGGTGGATAGATGATTGACGGGGAAATTATAAGCATTGGGGAGCGGTCGGGTTTGAATTACCGACATCCGCGCCCCGAATGGTCGGAATCACTCGAGGAACTTGAACGGTCCTCCTTCCCAACCTCAGACCCTGAAGATCTCTATAATCAAGAAGATCTAGAAATCCTCGCTCATGATTTTTCGCAAGGCGGCTTTGTCGGGTTCGATGGTGTCGCACCGGTCGCCATGGGTTTAGGGATACAGGTGTTCTTTGATGAAGGCAATCCCGAACATACCGTTCACGATGTCATGCCAGGAAATGGGGACTCTGGCCATCGTCCACAAGGCGACTGGTACTATGGGACTTCAATTGCCGTCAGGAGTGAATATAGGCGACGGGGGATAGGAGCTGAACTTTACAGCCTTCGAAAAACCGTTTGTAGGAAATTGAATCTCCGCGGAATCGTCGCTGGTGGAGTGATGCCAGGATACGTAAATCACAAACAAGAAATGACGGCCGACGAGTACATCGAACAGGTGAGGGAACAAAATATTTATGATCCTACGCTTTCATTTCAACTTGAGAACGGTTTCGAGCTAGTTCAAGCATTGCCTAATTACATAGCGAATTCTGAGATTGATAACTACGCGGCGCTTATTATTTGGCGGAACCATGACTACGAGAGGCCGAGTCATGCCTGACCCAATACAGGGAGACCAAGCATTCCGGAGGAAGGACCTATCGGGACGTAACCCAGAGATGACCTTTGGTGGGGCATTATCGTTCTTGCGGAGAAATTACACAAAAGACTTAACGAATGTGGATATAGCCGTAACGGGTATTCCCTTTGATATGGCTACCTCAAATCGGCCAGGGACAAGATTCGGGCCTCGCGCAATCCGAGCCGGTTCTGTCGGATTAGCTGAACTAGAAGCATACCCTTTCGGTTTTGACCCGTTTGCATACCTGTCAGTCGCAGATTACGGCGATTGTTTCATTGACTACGGCTACCCACAACATGCCCCCGAACAGATTGAACAGCATGCCGACCAAATCCTTTCCAGCGAAACAATGATGATCAGTATGGGAGGTGACCACTACATCACCTACCCTCTTTTAAAAGCGCACGCTAAGAAACACGGGCCACTCTCGCTTATTCATTTTGACGCTCATAGTGACACCTGGGTTGATGACGGTGAACGGATGGACCATGGCTCGATGTTTCTACGTGCTATCCGAGAGGAAATCATTGACCCTACAACGTCAATCCAAATCGGAATTCGAACCCACAATACGGATACATATGGGTTCACCGTGCTCGGAGCACCATGGGTCCATCGGGAAGGGGTTCCGGCGACCATTGATGTTATTAGGGAAGTCGTAGCCGAAAATCAAGCATACCTCACCTTTGATATTGATTGCCTAGACCCCGCTTTTGCCCCTGGGACAGGAACTCCTGTAGCGGGGGGCCTTAGTTCATCGCAGGCACTGGAGGTGGTTCGTTCCCTGGGAGAATTCAATATCGTAGGGATGGACCTTGTCGAAGTTGCCCCGCAATACGATGTGGGCGAAATTACTGCAATTGCTGGCGCAACAATCATGCACGACTTTATCTGCCTTCAAGCTATTCGCGCAGGCGCACCGATTACACCATTTGGACGGGTTTAGAAAATGGAACGAAGGTTCGGACGGAGTAGGGGGACAATGTGACTGCAGCGGTAGAGCTTCGAGGTATTACCAAACGATTCGGCGACGTTGTTGCTGTGGACAATATTGATTTAGCCATAGAAGATGGTGAATTTTTCGCCATGTTAGGTCCAAGCGGGTGTGGGAAAACCACTACGTTGCGGATGATAGCTGGTCTCGAGTTTCCAACTGAAGGCAGCCTGTCCATCTTTGGCGAAGAAGTTGGAACGCTGGCACCAAACAAACGGTCGGTGAACACGGTCTTTCAGAATTATGCACTATTTCCACATTTAACTGTTCTTGAGAATGTCGGATTTGGATTAAAGATGCAGGGTACAGACAAAAAAGAAACCCGATCAAGAGCAATGGAAATCATTGAACTCGTTCAACTCGATGGGCTAGAACGGCGAAAACCGGCTCAGATGTCCGGAGGACAACAACAGCGTGTGGCTTTAGCCAGAGCTTTAGTATTTGAACCTAGATTAGTTTTAATGGATGAACCACTTGGAGCTTTAGATAAAAATTTAAGAGAGAGTATGCAATATGAAATTAAACATATTCACGAAAGTATTGGTGTGACAGTTGTGTATGTTACACATGATCAAGGCGAAGCTCTAACAATGTCAAACAGGATAGCAGTATTTAATGATGGAAAAGTTCAACAATTATCTTCTCCAGATAAATTATACGAAGAACCAGTTAATTCTTTTGTTGCTGAATTTATTGGAGAGAATAATACATTTCAAGGAGAAGTTTCAGAAATATCAAATGGTAAATGTAAAATTAAATTAGCCAAAGGAGAAATTGTTGCCAATCCTATTAATGTAAAATCTAAAGGAGAAAAAACAACTGTCTCAATAAGACCTGAAAGAGCCCTGATTAATTCATCAAACAAAATGGACAATAATCATAAAGGAAAAATTGAAGAAGTTATTTATCATGGAGATCACACAAGAGTTAGACTTAATGTTTTAGGAAATTCAGAATTCATTTTAAAAGTTCCAAATAGTTCACAAAATTTAGATATTAAACCAGGTAATGAAATAAATGTTGGTTGGAACTCTCAGGACGCTAGGGCTCTAGACCCAAAATAAAACTTATTCAATAAAATCCGCTCATTTGGAGGATAATTTACATAGTTTTAACAAAATAGTAGGTTGACTCCATTTTTTATCCTTGTTGTAATCCCTCTTTTATAAAAAACGTTTAAAC
>CAJWET010000038.1 GCA_913031515.1 uncultured Acidimicrobiaceae bacterium
GGAGCATTTGGAAGAGGGACGAGAATAGAAGGTAAACCAAGTGCAAAAATCTCCGCAGTTATTGAACCGCCTGCTCGAGAAATGACAAGGTCAGCTGCTCGAAGGACGCTTGGCATATCGTATTCATATTCAATCGGGCGGTAGTCGACAAATTCTTGAAGATTCTCTTTAAACGCTGATACTTCTTTCCAGTCTCTACGTCCGACAACATGGTAAATTGTTATATCTGAAATCCCTTCTAAATGGGGTACGGCATCCCTTAAAGCAATATTGATCCTGTATGCGCCTAAAGACCCTCCAGTTACTACAAATAAGATATTCTGCTTGGGTATCTTTAATTTCTCGCGAGCCGACAATGGATCAACGTTCCTAGCATCTAGAATTTCTTGCCGGACTGGATTCCCAGTGTGAACAGCATTTTTAAGAGGGGTTTCCTCGTATGAAACCGCAGAATGACTCGCCCATCGGCTAATCACTTTGTTCGCCAAACCTGCAACTGCATTTTGTTCGTGAACAACTACTGGAATTCGTAATATTGCCGCCGATATTGCACATGGAAAGCAGGCGAATCCGCCCAATGCGAGGACGACCTTGGGTTTTCTCTTTCGAAGGAGCCGGAATGCTTGAACTGTTCCACGTAATAGTAGGAGAATAGCCCTTAATGCCAAAAGCGGATGACGGCGAGGAATCCCTTCACCTGAGAGCGTTACGAGCTCAAAACCTTCTGGAGGAATAAGATCTTGTTCTATGCCGCGATCGCTTCCTACATACAGGATTGCATTTCGATGATACCCCTTTGCCACAAGGGCTTTGGCCGCAGCTAATCCGGGATAGACATGGCCTGCAGTACCTCCGCCTGCAATCACTGCGAAACAACCACTCATGTGTTGCCCTGCCGGTCAATATTTAAAATGATCCCTACGGCAGCCATACTGACTAACAACGAAGTGCCACCGAACGATACGAATGGGAGAGGTATGCCAGTTACTGGTAGAACTCCGATAACAGTACCGATGTTGATAAAGGCCTGCAATAAAAACCACAGCGAAATCCCAACTGCGAGCAATAACCCAAACCTGTCACCACATTTGAGAGCTGCTCGGATACCAAAGGCTGCCAGACCGACAAACAATATCAAAACAGTAACTGCGCCTATAAAGCCCATTTCTTCGGCTATAACAGTGTAGATAAAATCTGTATGAGCGAAAGGGAGGAAGCCCCATTTTGCTCGACTAGCACCTGGGCCGACACCCATCCAACCCCCGCTCGCTATACCTACGAGAGATTGAAATGTTTGATAACTGGTATTTAAGGGGTCGTTATCAGGATGTAGAAATGAGAGCAGACGGGCTTTCCGGTAATCAGCTGACATGCTTACGGCTAAGGTCAAGGCAGCTCCTACAGTAACCAGCCCAGTAAGTCGAAGTATTGGGAGGCCTCCAATGAACATAACAATCACCATTAAGCCTCCGACAATGATGACGGTTCCCAGATCTGGCTGTTTCATGACTAACAATGCGGCTGCAGAAAAGATTATTACAGGAGGATAGAAAGTCTGAGATTCAGATAATGCAGACTGTCGATCAGAGAGAAGTTTTGCTGTGTAAATAAGAATTGCAAGCTTTAGTAATTCAGAAGGCTGGAAAGGGGGAATTCCGAAAATCGAGACCCACCGCGTAGCACCATTTGCGTTGACGCCAAAGCCAGGAACATGCACTAAGACTAAAAGGGAAAAAGTAACTGCGAGGATAGTTTTGACTTGATCACCTATTCTCCGATAATCGATTTTTGAAGTAGCGACCATCGCCAGCACACCCAAGAGAAACCAGATCCCCTGCCGTTGAAAATAATACCAAGTGCTTTGACCTTCATAGGTAGCAACCACAGACCCAGCGGAAAGAATCATGGCAAGACCAATAAGATTGAGAGCCAGTACAATTCCGATAATCCAAACCTGACTTTTTAATCCTGATGCCTTAGAAACCTGTTGCCTTCTTCTATTAATGCGTTGCTTAGGAGGCCGGAGAGTCTCCCTGAACGCGTTCGAAAGATTCCGACGAAAAGGTTGGCGGTAAGAGGGATCGACTGCAGTCATGATTGTCTTAAGATCATCTCGTCTACCAACTTAGAAAAATGCTTTCCCCGTTCTTTATAGTTTCTATACAAATCAAAAGATGCACACCCAGGGGAAAGAATGACTAGATCTCCGGACTGACTCTGGGCATAAGCGAGGTTCACAGCGTTTTCCATTGTTTCAGCAGTCTTAACAGGAACTCTCTTATGGAAGATTTGAGAGATCTCTTCGGCAACTTCTCCTATAGCTATTACCGATTTTAGATGCTTATCTAGTAACCCAAGTGGAGACAGGTCAATCCCTTTGTTCTGTCCACCTGCGATAAGGACAACATTATCGAAACCCTGAACTGCAGCTGCAACTGAATGAGGAGTGGTCGACTTACTATCGTTGTACCATCCCACACCCTCTGAAGATCCTAGGTACGTCATCCGGTGAGGTAAACCGGAGAAAGTAGTTAGGACTTCTTGAATGGCTTTGCTGGTCGCACCCCCTTCAATTGCGATTGTGGCAGCGGCAAGAGCATTTAGAATATCGTGCGGAGCTTTCCTCACAAGTTCACTAACTTCAAGAAGTGGATGTTCCTTCACTACTAATGTCTCATCATCCACCCGGCTATCTCCCGTCGACAAACCGAAAGTGATAGTTGATGCAGAGGGTGGGATATTTCGGCGTACAATTTCGTCACCAATGTTCGCCACAGCGATACCGGTTGATCCAAGATTCCGCCAGATTACTTTCTTGGCATTTTCATAAGTTTCTAGATCTTTATGAACATTTAGATGGTCCGGCGCAAAATTTAACCAAGCAGCCACATGGGGTTTGAATCGTTGAGATTGGGAAAGGCGAAATGATGATGCTTCGACGACAATTGTTTCGATTTCCTTGTTATCAATTGCAGAAACAAGAGGAATATCCGAATTTCCCGCCATCGCCGATGCAACCCCACTTTTTTGAAGCATCTCATCGACCATCGTCGAGACTGTTGTTTTCCCATTTGTTCCAGTTATCGCTAATATCGGTCGATCATCCCATTGCGCTGCTAAATCAAATTCGCTGATAATGGGAATACCCTTTCTCGCAGCACATTCGAAAAAATCATGACTTTCGGGAAGCCCTGGTGTGGGTATAGCAAAGTCAACTGTCTTCATATTCTCTTCGACCCCCCCGCTCTCTGCAGGAGTGATCAGACTTATCCCTAAACCTTCAGCAATGCCTCTCATATCGTTATCAGGATTGTCATCAAAGACGACTACAGAAACATTCCTTTGGACAAGTGCCGTTGCAACGGAACGACCAGTGACACCAAAGCCAAATAGCGCTACAGATGACCCCTCTTCCAGTTTGGATTCGTTCATGGTAAAGCTGCTCCACGCAGGTCCGATACTTCCACAAAATCCGCATAGAAGAGGCCAAGTGCTATAGCAACGAAAAATCCACCAATGATCCAGAATCGGACAATGACAGTTGTTTCAGGCCACCCCTTAAGTTCAAAGTGATGGTGAAAAGGTGCCATGCGGAAAATACGCCTTTTATTCATTAGGCGAAATCCGAGGACTTGGATAATGACCGAAAGTGTTTCGAGCACAAATATTCCACCGATAATTGGCAAAAGCAGGTGAGTATTCGTCGATAGCGCTAGACATGCTAAAGCAGTTCCAATCGCAAGTGATCCAGTATCGCCCATGAATATTTTTGCCGGCGCAGCGTTCCACCATAGAAATCCGACACAAGCGCCAAGCATTGAGACAGCTACGACTGCTAAATCCAAAGCATGATCAAGGTCATATATTTCTGGATGTCGAAATGCCCAAAATGAAACGACTGTCAATGCACTAAAGCACAATGTGGATGATCCAGCCGCCAACCCATCAAGACCATCAGTAAGATTCACTGCATTGCTCATGGCAAGTATCACGAAAACAGCCCAGAAAACCCATCCGATTGGTCCTAGATCGATTGAAAGCGAATCCCAACGCGTGAATGATACCTCTGTATGGACATTGGTAGACATCAACATTGCGATAGCGAAGCCAAAAGCTACGACCAACAGGCCAATAACCTTAGTACCTTTCTTGAGACCAAGATTTCGTTCATTCGAAACTTTGAGCCAGTCATCGAGAAACCCAACGATACTTGCACCAAGAATTGCTGCCATAACGAGCAAGCCAGACCTGGTATAGATTCCGTTGTACAAGTCGGAAATCACATACGCTGTCGTTCCACCCAAAACAACAGCTATCCCACCCATAGTTGGAGTCCCTGCCTTAGTGCTATGCCCTCCTGGCCCATCTTCACGGATTGGTTGGCCAATATTTTTACTTGTTAACCACCGGATCAGGTATCGAGTACCAAAGAGCGATATAGAAACCGATATTGTAACTGCGAACAAAAGGCGGATCATAGTTTGCCCCCTTTAAGAGCCTCCAGCGCTATAACTCTGTCATCGAAAGGTTCGAGCTTACCTGCGATTTCTTGCGTTGTTTCGTCACCTTTACCAGCGATGACTACCACTTCGTCTGCTTGAGCTGATTCGATCGCAATTTGGATAGCCAATTTACGATTAACTTCAACAATGGCAGCTTCAGGATTCTTTAAACCGCACATAGCATCTTCAATTATCTGTTTAGGGTCTTCGTTTCGAGGGTTGTCAGAAGTAATAATCACCTGATCGGCATTAGATTCAGCCGCACGCGCCATTTCCGGCCTCTTACTGCTATCACGGCCACCACCACAGCCGAAGACGATAGACGTACGCGCTTCAGGATTTATCCGTCGAATAGCCTGTAGTACATTTTCAATGCCTGCGGGAGTGTGGGAATAGTCCACAATTACTGTCGGAGTTTCTTCGCTACCCTCAAGAACTTCGAATCTCCCTGGAATGGGGTCAGCAGACTCTAGCCCACTTATAATATCCTCTTCTTCGATCCCGAATAGTTGGCATGTTGAAGCGGCAAGAAGCACATTATCGATATTAAATCTTCCAGATATCTCGAGTTCGACTTTCCGTCCACCCCAGAGCAGGGTTGTTCCAGTAAAGCTTTCAGATACTAGTTCTATTCCCCTTCGAGAAACTTCAACCGATTTGATTTCGACTTGTTCTGCTAGACGGGAACCGTAAGGGTCATCAGTATTTATGACAGCCGCTCTACACCGGTCAGACGTAAAGAGAGAACACTTTGTTTCAAAATACTCGTTAATGTCTGTGTGATAATCTAAATGATCGTGACTTAGATTTGTGAATACTCCGATATCGAATTC
The DNA here is from genome assembly GCA_913031515.1 of uncultured Acidimicrobiaceae bacterium. GTDB lineage: Bacteria > Actinomycetota > Acidimicrobiia > Acidimicrobiales > UBA8592 > UBA8592. The sequence continues at coordinate 5,336 of CAJWET010000038.1, forward strand.
AGTCCCAGTTGTCCGATGTTGAGACAATGCATGTGAAGAAACTTCCATTACTACTGTGGCAACTCCGGAGTTGGCTAAAGCCCGAAATTTACTTTGTAAATCAGGAGCCTCGGGTGTTGTGAGTGGTCCTGTTAACGTACCGATACTTTGCGAAAGCACTCCAGACGAATTAAGTATCCCAGTGATCAACTGAACAGTGGTGGTTTTCCCATTCGTACCAGTTACGCCAACAACTTTTATTTCCTTAGAGGGGAATTCAAAGAAAATGCATGAAAGATGCCCCATAGCTTCGCGTGTATCCTGAACAATAATTTGAGGTATTGGAATATTAAGTTCTCTCTCAACGACAACTGCTGCAGCTCCTGCTTCTAGAGCTTGATGCGCATATTCGTGACCATCATAAAGTTCACCAGAAATGCAAAAAAATAGATTCCCAGCTTTAACATTCCTACTATCAAAGCTCAATCCACTGATTTCAAGGCCTTGCGGCAAACCCACAATCTCCAAATCATTCTGAGATGTGAACGTTTCATACTCTGCGATGAGTCCATGCAATTTCATTGAGCTGCCGCCAATCCCGGACTGCTAGTGCTTGAATCACCAGCACCGCTTTGACCCGCCGCCGAGTATACGAGGTTAGAAGAAGGAGAGATCTTGTAATGGCGTAATGCCCAACTAGCAAGCTCTCCAAACAATGGGGCAGCAGTTTCGCTAGCGTAAAATTGATCGGTCGGCTCATCAATAATCACGATCATTGACAACTCAGGTTGGGCTGCTGGGAAATATCCAACAACCGTTGAAGCGTGGTGGTAGAAACCCTCCTCATCTTCGTAAGTACCATTCGGCTGTACTTTTCTAGCCGTTCCTGTCTTGGCGGCTATTTCATATCCCGGAACACCAGCACGTTTAGCCGTACCTTCGGAAACAACTGCTGTTAGCATCTGGGTTATTTCTCGCGCAGTTTGCTCCTCAACGACCCTGCGACTGGGATTAGACGCAACGTATTCTTTCTTGCCGGAGCTATGTGCTATCGATTGGATGATCTGGGGAGAGACATACACACCACCATTTGCTAGTACATTGTATGCACTGAGCATCTGGACAGGAGTAACATCGATGCCTTGCCCCATTGCCGTCGTAGCGATCTCCACTCCTGACCAGTCGTCAAGGTCTTTGAGACTGCCTGAAGCCTCGTAAGGGAAATTAAGATCGGTCTGCGCATTGAAACCAAAATCGATCAAATATCGATGGAGTCTTTCTTTCCCAAGGTCAAGCGCCCACGTAATCGTCCCAGTATTTGAAGAGTTCACAAGAATATCCTCTACGGTCATCTCCTTGGTTCCATAAGTTAGACCCAACTCCAAAAATGTGCAGTCATACTGATTCCCAACGCATTCTTCTTCGTCGTAGAGCTCTATTGCATCGTCGATCTCCCTCACAGTATTCGGATGAGCCAAACCTTCGTTAACTACAGCCGCAAAAGTAACTGCCTTCATTACTGACCCAGGCTCGTATATCCAAGTCACTGCCCGATTGTCAGAGGTTGTAACTATTTCCCCATCTTCAGTTTTGACCATCGAAGCCATAGCAAGAATTTCGCCTGTAGCTGGCTTTGAAATAACGACTACTCCTCCCTGAGCATTCATCGTTTCTATAGCAGCACCCAATTCCAATTCAATATGCCCCTGAAGAGCCCGATCCAATGTCAAGTAAAGATCAGCGCCTTGAGTAGCGGGTTCTATTTGTATTCTCCCATTTGGGATAGTTCCTCCGTACTGATTGCGCTCGGCAATTTCAAGCCCAGCATCTCCTGACAGGTAGTCATCATACTGCTGTTCAAGCCCTGAGATTCCTGTGTTATCGACGTCCACCCGACCTAAAGTCCCTCTAGCAAATTGGTCACCTGCTGTGTGAAACCTTCTAGGTTCTTCATCAATATAAATTCCTACTAGATTCAGTTCTTCTATCGAAGAGCGCATTTCAAGCGTCGCCTCCCTTTGAAGGTACTGAAATCTCGACCCATTTATAGAGAGGGCGGCAAGGATAAATCGTGGCTTCCTATCAATAATTGGAGAAAGACGTTGCGAATATTCAATTGCTAAGTCTCCAACTATCTCAGGGTCAGCAGTGACAATCGGCTGGGGAAAGGACATTGCGAGTTGATCGCCATTCCGATCTAGAATTCGACCTCTTTCACCTTCAATGACACTTTCATACAACCGTTGATCAACGCCTATTTGAACTCGTCTATCGGAGGTAAGGACCTGTATATAAAAAAGTCTCCAGCCAAGAGCAAGAGCAGCTGTAAAAAAGAAGATAAGAAGAACAATTAATCGCCAATTACCTTGAAGTGAAAAATTGCTACTACCCATTTCCACTACTATTTGTTTCTGAAACAGCGGCGTCCTTCCATCTCTCCGGAGAAACCGGAGGGTCCGCTGTTAGATACTTAACTTCGGAAGGCTCAACCATCCCGAGACCATAAAGACCATTTTCTTTATCTAATAATTCTTCTGTAGAACCGAACGCAATCCCATAAATTCTTGGCGCAGATTCAAGTTCTGAAATATTGAAACGAAGTGAGCGATTGACGTCACTAGCGTCGCTTATCATATTGATGGTTTTATCAAGATTTCTCTGATTGGTTACTACCAGTGCGCTGAATCCGACTCTTACAAAAATCCCTAAAACAATAAGGAGGACCATTCCGGTTAGAAAGTTCCGTATCCAGGGTCTCGACTTTGAAAGAACGTGGAGATCCGGTTTTTTTCCACCTTTCTTTTGATCTGTTTCTAGAATTTGGGACGATATAGCCATTAGTCCTCCCGTATCTTTTCAAATGACCGGAGTCGTGCCGATGCTGATCGTGGATTCTGTTCTATTTCACTCTGAGATGGTGTCTGCCCGCTACGAGCTAAAAGCCGAATTATTGGTGTTTCTGCCGGCTTTGGAAGGTGTTTGGGCACAGTATGACTGAGTCCTGCTGCCGCTCGGAGAGTCTTTTTGACGATCCTATCCTCACCTGAATGGTACGAGAGTATTACGCATCGTCCTTCTTTAGTTAGCCGATGCATTGTTTGTTGAAGGGCGGATTCTAAGATTTCTATCTCTTTATTTACAGCGATTCTAATTGCTTGAAAAGTTCGTCGAGCAGGGTGACCAGGAAACTTTTTTGATGCTGATGGGATAGCGTTAACGACCACTTCGCTCAATTCTGATGTGGTAGTTAGGGGTCTCGCTCCGATTATCGCCTTAGCGACCCTTTTGTGGTATCTCTCATCACCATATTCCTTCAGAATTTGAGACAACTCAAAGAGGTTCGAGTTATTTATCAGATCTTCTGCTTTAAACTCAGTAGTCCGATCCATTCGCATGTCCAATGGGCCTTCTCTTCGAAAGGAGAACCCTCTTGAAGGTGTATCCAATTGAGGCGAGGAAACCCCCAAATCAAATAGTGCTCCGGAGATCTTATCTATTCCTAATCGATCAAGGATGGTATCAATCCGGTCGAAACGTCCATGAATGATATCAAACCGGCCATGTAAGTGGGTTAGTGCGTCGTTTGCAGCGAAGTGTGCTTCTCGATCCTGATCAATACCGACAAGACGAATATCCGCTCGATGCTCTAAAAATACTTTCGAATGTCCTGCTCCACCGAGAGTGGCATCGAGAAAAACACCTGATGGAATTGGATCCAGCAGGTTAAGGACCTCAGTCAACATAACAGGCTGATGAGCATAGTCACTAGTGGTAGTACGGGTGATCCGGCAATCGGATGAACCGACTGCCGGATCCAGGGGATACCCGTTGGCTGTAGAACTTGATGACATTCTTTAAGGACTACTTTCTTTCTCGCTTATCGGCAGCCCTCCGGTAAATATGCGTTCGTCGGGATTTCTCCCCGATCGGACTAGATGGCAAGCGGGCGGAGTAGAGGCTTACATCTTATAAACCGGAAGACTGCCCATAAGCGGGTATATATGTCTATGTGTAATTTTGCTATGTATCAAACCTGCTTTCATTTACCTCTTTTGCCTGGTATCGCATCTCGATCAGAGCCATTGGCTCTCATTGGGGTTTATTTCTGTTGTCTCTTCGATATTTCTCCATTTATCCGGAGTCCAGATTTCAGCCCGATTGATTACTCCGATAAGAATGGCCTCTCGTTCTAAACCAATTTGGCTTCTTAATTTCGGAGGAACTGCAATCCTTCCTTGCCCGTCGGCGCGAACTTCACTTATACTTGCCGCCCACCTTCTTTGAGCATGAGGTGATACTTCGTTCGATTGAACCTGTTCTATGAGCCGCTCAGCTGCTTTCCCAATTTCCTCTTCGCTGTATACCAAGAGGCAGGGATCTTCAAGGGACTTAGTTAAAAAGGCGGCGCTAACTAGATGTCGGCGGAAGGTCGGCGGAAGGACCAGTCGGCCTTTCTCGTCTAAAAGTCTTTCGTGTTCCCCTGTAAACATTCTGTCCCCGAACGTTGGCCCGATCGATCTCACTGGAGTTCGAAACGGAACGATTTTGCGGGAGATCCCTTCTCTCCCATTTGTCCCACTTTAACCCATTATCCTCCATTTACAACCATTTAGACATAAAAACAGGGAGATGGCCACTCATTATTCGGCTAGGAGGCAGAATGCGCGACTTTCAAACATCCGCGAACTGGTTTCCCAATGGAAAATTGATTAAAAAAAGTGTTACTAGCTATTTAAAGCACGAAGGAAAGCACGCAGGATTTCATTCTTTTCAACCCTCACGCATGTTCCTGCAGCGAAAATTGCTGATTCCATATTCTCGATTGCTGCGGCGTCAAATAAACTGATCCAATTCTCCGGTTTCCATTCCAACGCTAGAGCCGATTGAAACCTCACGCCTTCCCTCGTTCGCCTTTGGGAAATCCCTAAGATTTTTTTATTTTCAATTAGAAGTTCTCCCGGACCGCAACCAGCGAAACAAATTAGTTCCGCTATCGCAGTTCTCTGGAAAGGGCCATCATGTAACTGAGAGTCAACTCCCAGAGCACCCAAGGCACTTTGCCAAATCTTCCCCAACCAGTTCGATGCTTCATGGATATCGTCCTTCCAAAGAAAGTGATCTCTAGGAACAAAAAGGTCCACCCAGAGTAATTCTTGAGGATCTACCAATACCGCTCCCCCACCTGTCGTTCGTCGGGCTATACCAATATCCCTCTGCTCGGCATAGGCATAATCTACGCATGCGTCATCTTGCGAACTTCCTAGGACAAGGCAACAATCCGTAGGGGACATGATCCAAACTGATGGCACGGCCCAATCTGTTCTCGTTAACGAATGAAGAGATTGAACATCGTCGGTCTTGCCACCAATAACCCATCTAGCAACGCTATTCTCCATACAGCGTCTCTGTCTCTCTCACTTGATAGACGTCTTCCATCCTCGGCACCACTTAAGGTAGGTCACCAGATCACTACCGAGATAATCGTTCGGGTCTTCGTTCCCATATGCGGTTAGTAGCCGAAAATTTATATATTCCCCAGCTGGGAACGGTAAAAAAGGAAATGATTTATACCAGTTTTTTTTACGTAAATACCAAAGTTGCATTATTGCTATTACCCATAATTGAGGCCTAACTATAATTTCGATTGTTCCTCGACTAAGTAAATACTTCATACAACCTTCAGATTAGCCCCTTTAGTCCAGCAAACCATGTAGCCGATGGACAGCATGAAATACAGATTAAGGAACGAACGGGTCAACCATCAGGATTATCTGGACGAAACCGGCCGAGGAGTCGATTTCTTCCGCTACTTACATTCCGAAACCCACCGGAACCGACTCTCATCGAAAGTTGATTCATTCCTGCTTTACCTAGTCGGCGCATATTTTGTTCGAAATACAAGGCAGCTGCCAACATGATAGCGAATCCTGCAAACGCCAACCAAAAGCTTATCGATAGTGTCAAAATAATTACCGTTAAGCCTGCAACAAAACCAAGAACAGACCACTTAATATTCCTAGCCGCATGAGAGTAAACAGTCGTCGTGGCGACTTCATTTGCCAGACCAGGGTCACTTTCGTGTAGTTGCTGCTCTATCTGGCTTAAGATCTT
>CAJWET010000039.1 GCA_913031515.1 uncultured Acidimicrobiaceae bacterium
AATTATTTCTACTAGCATCTCCTCTCGAATTCACGGGATTCTAGAGGTCCTCTCCACCTGCTGAGAATGTTTGCTGCAGAAGGTGTTTCGCAGTATCTACATGAGAGTTAAAGACACTCTGTAAGGGCCCAGACCAGAAACGGCCAGAGTACGAAACCTCCACGTGAACCGAGCATCTATTGTCCCCTTGATCTTCTAAATGGATGAGAAGCTCCCAATCCGAGTGGTTTTTGTCATCGATTTCTCTTCTAGAAAACCTGACTACTTCGGGTCTCTTCTCTTCCGTTCGGGCCATCCGGAGCTTCTTCAACCTGGAGAAAGGGCCAACTTTAGCTCGGAGTGTAACCAGCCAACATGGTATACCGGCCTCGGGTTCCAGAGCTTCTACGCAATCAACAAATCCAAGCAGGTTCTCGTAAGCTTCCAAGTTGTTAAGGACATTAAAGATCTTTTCTGAAGAACTATCGAGATCTACCTCGATCACCTGCTTCATAAAGAATCGCTCCGATCTACGAAATCTTCCTCCAACGGTAGAGGATGCGACATCGGGTGTTAACTCCTTTATCCTAACAATGTGAAATCAATAACAGCCAAGGTAGATCTTGGAATCGATCCTATTGCAATTGGAGCCAAAGGAATGCTCTGGAAGGATTCTGAAGTCACCATTGCTGGGATAGGGGAAGCGGCACGATTTCCCGTAGTTCGAAATAATGGGATAGTGGGAGCCACAAAAGCACAAGAAAGCCTGTCCAGTATTACGTCTGTTAGTGAAGGGGGAGAGTCGGATCACGGCCTAGTGGCATTTGCGGCATTTCCTTTTGATCCCCAAGCCCCGGGGGAGCTGATCGTTCCAAGAATTCTTGTACGCCGTATGTCGGACGGAGAACTATGGGTAACGACAAGCTCTGAAGGGGCCCTGTCTCTTACAGAAGCAGTTGAAGAGGTTATCGCTTTATCTGAACAACAAGAAGCTCCGACGCCGACCTGTGCAGAGGTTGAATCTCTAATTTCTCCGGAACGATGGAGAGATGAGCTCGTTACAGAAGTGATAGGGCGTATCCGGGCAGGCGATCTTGAGAAAATGGTTCTAGCGCGAGAGGTATTAATTTCGATGGATGTTGAGATTAACGTCCCCCAAGTGATTGGCAATCTCGTCTCCACAAACCCCAATGCGATGGTCTTTTCCATCGAGGGATTTGTGGGAGCTTCCCCCGAACTCCTTGTCTCGCGAACCGGTGACCTTGTGCAGGCACATCCGTTAGCGGGAACAGCGATCAGACTCGCTGATGAAGAAAAAGACCGAAAATCAAAGGCATACCTACTTGATTCGGTAAAAGACCATTTTGAACATCGGATCACGATCGAATGGCTCCTTAACGAACTCCTCCCATTCTGCTCCTATGTTGATGCCGATCCAGAACCCAGAGTTATTTCATTGCCGAATGTCCACCATCTCGCCACCAACGTACATGGGCATCTATCACTACCGGCAGCTTCGGTACTTGAACTTGTTGCTGCTCTTCACCCGACGCCAGCTGTGGCTGGAAAACCCCAAGCTGAGGCTATTGACATGATTGCAAAGATTGAAAAAACTGGCCGAGGTATGTATGCGGGCCCTGTAGGTTGGGTCGACGCCAATGGAAATGGGGCCTTTGCTGTAGGTATCCGTTCGGCGCATATAGTTGGCCGCGAAGCTCGCCTTTTCGCGGGTGTGGGGATAGTTGCCGATAGCGACCCACAGTCTGAACTTGATGAAACTCACGGAAAATTTCAGACAATGCAATCAGCGATACTGTCGACTAAACCTTAAAGCCTAAAGCGCCCCTTCGGATTGCTGTTTTTCGGCAGCAGTGCAAGACTCGTATAGTTGTCGTGAAGGTACAGATCACTTCACAATTTATATACAGGAGAGAACATGGAACTTGGACTTACAGGAAAGCGAGTAGCGATAACTGGCGGATCGCGCGGAATAGGTAGGGCAATAGCCACAAAAATGCTCGAAGAAGGAGCATCAGTGGCAATTTGTGCCCGTGGACAGGAAGGCGTAGACGAAGCACTTGCGGCACTTGAAGGGAAAGGAACCATAATTGGGCAAGCAGTTGATGTCAGCAACGGCGACGAATTAGAAACTTGGCTAAAAAACTCTGCAGAACAACTTGGTGGGCTTGACATACTCATTAACAATGCATCTGGTGGAGGTGGCGGCCAAACAGATGAAAAATTTGACGCTAATTACAATGTTGACCTCATGGGGCTCGTTCGTGGCGTCAGGGCAACAGAGGACCTACTTGCCGCATCCGGTGAAGGAGCTGTCCTAACCGTAAGTTCAACAGCCGCGCTTGAACATTTTGGTCCTGGACCTACTAGCTATAGTGCATTGAAAGCGGCGGCGACTGTGTACGCCGCTGGATTGGCGCAAACACTCGCAGCAAAAGGCATCCGTGTAAACACGATTGCACCAGGGCCAATCTTTTTTGAAGATGGACCATGGGACAGGATCAAGGCCGGTATGCCAGAATTCTATGAAGCAACAGTTGCAGATCAACCATCCGGTCGCATGGGTACCGCCGAAGAAGTTGCAAACGTCGCCGCTTTTCTGTGCAGTCCAGCAGCCTCATGGGTGACCGGCTCAAACGTTGTTGTCGATGGTGGATATACGAAACGTATCGAATTCTAAGGAGATCAAATGGGTGAAGAACAACTGGAGAGGGTTGACGCCTACTTAGTCGCAGGTGGGAGATTCCACGATATTGATTATGCAAGGCTTGAACTTCTCAAATTATTGGCTGAGCATCCGAATGTCCGCGTCAAAGTGGGTTCAGACTATGAAGACACTGGTTCAATTGCCGCTTCATCGTTCTTGATTTCCTACACTTGCGATATCCGGCCATCAGAGAAAGCGCAAAGTGAAATCCGCGACTGGGTAGAACAAGGTGGCAGATTTTTCGCATTGCATGGAACCAACGCCGCTTTGGACTTTAACCCGCCAGAACCTGTCGACGCTCCACGGTGTTTCCCCGTATGGGCAGAACTTCTTGGTAGCCAGTTCATTTCGCACCCTCCGATACAACTTTTCCCTGTAGAGGTAGCCGATCCAGATCATTGGCTCGTAGAAGGTATCGATTCATTTGAAACAGACGATGAACTCTACCTCTGCGAATACCACGATCGAGAGAATCTTCACCCACTATTGAAAACGGAATGGCAAGGAGAAACCCGAGGATTTGTAGAGAACGACTGGAACAGCTGTGACCCTGTCCATCTTGTTTCGTATTTGAAGAACTTCGGGAAAGGGGCCATCCTCTATAACAATCTCGGCCATTGTCGGGGCCATTGGGACATGCCCGAAGCCGTAGCCTATTACCCAGACGTTGACAGATGCTCCTGGGAGAATCCTCAATACCATGAATTATTGCGGCGGGGGATACGATGGGCTCTTGGACAACAAAGTTGACCCGGAGCAAAGAGAACTAGCCGGATCATTTTTCGATAAGTACAATAACGGAAATCCTAAAAACCTGATTGGAGCACTAATTAATGGCGACAAAACAGCAAAGCAAAATCTCAAAAGCAGTGCTTCTCGATCTACACCGCCGCATGGTACGGATACGACTTCTTGAAGAAGCTGCTGGCCGCCTAGCCTCCGAGGCGAAAATACCGGGGTTTATCCACCTGTACGTCGGTGAGGAAGCTGTGGCAGTAGGTGGGTGCGTAGCACTTAACGAAGGCGACCAAATTACCTCAACACATCGTGGCCACGGCCATCTGGTCGCAAAAGGTGGCCAGTTCAAACCGATGATGGCTGAATTCATGGGCCGGTCGACGGGGTATTGCAAAGGCAAAGGTGGATCGATGCACATTTCCGACCTTGACCTTGGAATGCTAGGAGCTAATGGCATAGTCGGGGGGGGAGTCCCCCACGCAGTGGGTGCTGCATTCGCCAATAAATACCGGAAGAACAACCTGATCACGATGGCTTTCTTCGGAGATGGTTCTACCAATATCGGAGCTTTTCATGAAGCAGCGAACATGGCGTGCGCCTTGCACCTACCAGTTGTTTTTATGTGTGAAAACAACGAGTATGCCGAATACACACCACGTGAACGCGTAATGGCAATAACAGACGTTGCTGATCGGGCGGTAGCATACGGAATGCCGGGCGTCATCGTTGATGGAATGGATGTAGTAGCAGTCTATGAAGCCGCAAAGGCAGCTGTTGACCGTGCCAGAAACGGTGATGGGCCCTCGATGATCGAATGTAAGACATACCGGTTCTACAACCATGCTGGGGTATCCGCTTTCGGTACCCCATATCGAACCGATGAGGAAGTCAGAGAATGGATGGAACGTGACCCGATTAAGCTGTTTGAAGCACAGCTGGAACTTGCTCAAGTCCTGAGTGCTGAAGAAGCACAGGCGATCCATGATGAAATCCAAGCTGAGGTAGATGAGGCGATCGAATTTGCAGAGGCGAGTCCGATGCCTGATCCAAGTACGGACATGCTAACCGATGTATATACGGAGGCGCCATAACATGACAGTGGCAGAAACAGAAACAGAAGAACGAATAATCCGATATAACAATGCGTTCACTGAAACGCTTCGAGAGCTTCTCCTCGATGATCCGGATATCTTCATAGCCGGAGAAGACGTCGGCCGTTACGGAGGAGTTTTCCAATCCTTCGCAGGACTCAATGCGGAATTTGGCGATGAACGGGTTGTGGATACTCCGATCGCAGAGCAAGCGATCGTCGGTCTCGGCATAGGAGCGGCAGCTGTGGGACTTCGCCCCATAGTTGACCTGATGTTTATGGATTTCGTAATGGTGGCAATGGATCAGATCGCGAATCAAGCTGCGAAAATGAAATACATGTACGGTGGGAAGGCAACTCTCCCTTTGACCATTACGACGACTGGTGGTGCTGGACTTGGAGCTGCAGCTCAACACAGTCAGAGTCTCGAGGCTTGGCTTATTCACGTTCCAGGCTTGAAGGTTGTGTATCCCTCGAATCCTTATGACCTCAAAGGTCTATTAGTTTCCTGTGTCAGAGATGATAACCCGACCGTCTTTACCCTCCACAAGAAGATGCTTGGGAGTAAAGGTCATGTGCCCGAAGGGCTATACGAGATACCACTCGGAAAGGCAAACGTGGTCCGAGAAGGAACTGATGCGACCATTATAGCGATTGGGATGATGGTGGGGGAAGCTGAAAAAGCTGCAGAAACACTCGCAGAAGAGGGCGTCAACGTTGAGATCATAGACCCTCGGACTTTGCTTCCATTCGATACCGAAGCTGTCGTCCAATCGGCGAAAAAAACGAACCGGATTGTGATTGTGCATGAGGCAGTACGCAACGGAGGCATAGGTGCTGAAATAGCTGCCCAGATTCAAGAAGAAGCATTTGACTATCTTGATGCACCCATTGCAAGAGTAGCTGCTCCTTTCTCGCCAGTGCCTTTCAGTCCTGCTCTTGAAACAGCATATGTGCCAAACGCAGAGAGTATTGCTGAAGGAGTCCGAGGCGTCCTATACCGAAACGTCTGACTTTGAAGGCACCATGACAACGGTCGGCATAGTTGCTAGCCCATCAGCTGGGAAAGATCTCCGAAGACTGGTTGCGAACGCTGGATCGGTTGGCGACGTAGACAAAATTTCTATCATCCGACGCGCTGCTTCTGGGGCAATCGAGGGAGGAGCGAACAGGTTGCTTTATCTAGATGATGCTCGCCATCTTGTCGAGCGGGCGTTAGAAGGTCTTGTTTCGCGTTCTCAAACAAACGTCAATACAGAACGCATAGAGATACCGACATTAGGGAGTAGTCGAGATTCTGTCCGTGCTGCCGAAGCGCTCGCGAAGGATCAAGTTCCAGCTGTACTCGTTTTTGGAGGCGATGGAACAAACCGCGATATCGCAAAGGGATGGCAGGATGCGCCTATTATTCCTATTTCAGTCGGAACAAATAACGTGTTCCCTCTATCCATAGAACCCACCCTCGCCGGAGTAGCGGCAGGTCTTATCGCTGCAGGAGAAGTAACCCTCGAAAAAGTTGCTCATCGTGCGAAAGTCATCCATGTCGACTTCGAAGACCGTGAGAATGATCGTGCTTTAGTAGACGTAGTACTCACCGACGACGATTTCATTGGGGCCCGTGCAATATGGGAGACAGAAAATCTTCGGTCAGCAGTATTTGCAATATCCGAACCTGCATCGGTCGGACTATCTTCTATTGGTGCTGCACTAGAAAATATTCCGCGAACTAAAGACGCTGGACTTTATGTGGAGATGGGGAATAGCAAAAAAAATGTTCGAGCCCCAATAGCTCCAGGGATGTACGAAACAATTGGAATTGTGGATCATCGGGTCATAAGCCTCAATGAGCAAGTTATCGTAGAAGGACCAGGTGTCCTTGCCTTTGACGGAGAAAGAGACCATATCCTAACAGATGGCCAAACGGCGACTCTCTCAATCCGCAAAGATGGACCATGGGTCATTAATCCGACAAAAACAATCGAATTAGCTAACGAAAATAACTATTTTCAGAGAGATTCCTAGGAGCAGATGTGGCGACAAAAATCCGAATGCCCAAACTCGGTTTAACAATGACCGAAGGAACCATAACTGAATGGGTAGCTGAGGCAGGGCAGAAAGTCACAAAAGGGTCTGTCGTGATGACGATAGAAACTGACAAGGTAGAAGAAGAAGTTTCCGCAGAAGGTGATGGAATCGTTTTCCACTCAGCCAAAGCTGGCGAGACCCTCGAGCCAGGAGAAATTGCTGGTTGGTTACTTGCTGAAGGGGAAGCGCCACCTGATGGATCGAAAGTCCAAGAACCACCACCCGCTCCGGTCGAAGAGCCAACACCTGTACCCGTTGAAGAGGCTTCTTCTCAAGAACAACCTTCACCTGAACCTCAGGCAGAAATCCGTATTGAAGAAACTACCGAAGGGCGAGTTCTGTCTTCCCCGAATGCGCGAAGAGTCGCAGCAGAGCAGGGAGTTGACCTTTCTGCCGTTCAAGGGACTGGGCCGGAAGGTCGTATCACATCCGAAGACGTTTTAGCTGCGGCCGTGGCACCGTCTGGTACTGCTCCAGAGAAACCGACAACTCAGCTAGATCGGAAAGAAGAAGGGCAACTCAGACTTGTTCCCTTCGCAGCTCGAATGGCAGCAGAACGACTTGGGGTTAACGTCGAGGAGGTTTCAGGGACAGGCCCCGATGGTCGTGTCAGTCGCACAGATGTATACAACTATGCCCGATCGAGCGGGCCAAAAGCTGTTGCTGCCCGAACACCGCAAAGTCAAGGAGTAGCTGGGGAGCGTATCCCAATGAAAGGAATGCGGGGAATCATAGCGGAACGGATGTTCTCGTCTCTTCAACAAATGGCCCAACTCACCTTAACCATGGATGTGGAGATGGATCGAGCAATAGCACTTCGAGAACAATTGAAAGATATAGGAACTGAAGAAGTAGGAGCAGTTCCCGGCTACACGGACTTTGTTATCGCTGCAGTTGCCCAAGCATTGAGACAACACCCCGGAGCCAATAGTCAGGTTGATGGAGATGATATCGTTCTCTTAGATGAGATTAATGTCGGAATGGCAGTCGCTGCGCCTGGCGGGCTTGTCGTTCCCGTTGTCCATGGAACCGATTACTTAGGTCTTACAGAAATAGCGCAGGAAACCTCCCGACTAGCTGCAGCAGCTCGAGAGAAGAAACTCAGCCTCGCAGAGATAGAGGGGGGGACCTTTTCGGTAACAGCATTAGGTATGTTTGGGGTTGACGCATTTACCCCAGTAATAAATCCACCAAATTCGGGTATTTTAGGTGTCGGCAGAATTAGAGATGATGTCGCGTGGGAAGGTGACCTTCCCGTCCGTGTCAAGAGAATGACGATTAGTTTGACATGGGACCACAGGGTCTTGGATGGAGCACCTGCAGCGGAATTTGCCGCGACTATCAAGAACCTCCTTGAACAACCTTTACGCTTATTGGGTTAGATCCAAAACTTACGTTCCGCTCAATGCGTCAATAATTGGGGCCACATCATCAATCACTGCGCCACTGAACGTGACGTAGTTTATGCCGAGTTCTTCACGACGTTGTTGAATTTTTTCTATAAGTGCCCCTACGGGTCCGATCAGGCAATGAGGATGGTTAGCGATTTCTGATGCTTCTAGCCCAAATAGTTTTGCGAATTCTTCCTGCACTATTTCCGTATGATCCGTGACGACGGTGAAATAGGCGGCAATTTCAATCTCTAGATCATCGAAACGTTCTCCAGCTCCTGCCTGAATCCATTCTATTTTTTGAGCTGTCCCATCGATTGTCCCGCTTCCAACACCCTTTGGACCAATTTTTCCAGCGCTATTATCAAAGTTAATTGAAACAATATCTGCTTCCCGACCGGCTATCCCAAGTATTCTCTGTGAGCCTCCGCCAATCATAATTGGAGGCATCCCGCCAGTTGTTGGTGCTCCGGAGAATCCTGAAGCTTGCACATGTGCACCTGCTAGTTCGATCTGGTCACCGCTATAGTGCTGCCTGATAAAGTCAAGGGTTTCGGTCATTCGATCTATCCGTATCCCAGGCCGTTCCATGGGAATTCCCATAGCATCGTATTCGGATTCTACCCAACCAGCTCCCAGCCCTAATTCCAGCCGCCCGCCGCTAAACCAGTCGATCGTTGCAACTTCCTTCGCCAAAACCGTTGGCTGGTGATAGTCGCAACAAAACACGCGACAACCAACCCTAATGGATTCAGTCGCTTCAGCAGCTACGGCAAGTGCAGGGATGGCAGCTAGATTCTGAAGGGGGTGATTTGCTGCGGTCAGTGCGGGGCCATCACCTATGTAGTGATCAGCAAGGTGAAAACAACTAAACCCAAAGGTCTCGACTTTTTTCGCCAGCTCGCGCCACTCATCTGGTGAGTCTGCAGAGTAGGCCTGGACACCAAACCGAAAAGGTTTTGTCATAACAGAGTCACCTCGCCCGTACTCCCGTTCACTTCGATGGATGCGCCATTAGGGATGCGCAATGTCGCGTCAGTAACCGAAGCAACGCAAGGCAATCCGAGTTCCCGGCTCACAACAACTGCATGGCTTCTTTGACCGCCGACGTTCACAACCACAGCACTAGCAGCCATGAAAAGAGGAGTCCAGGAAGGATCAGTAATGGGTGCAACCAGAATCTCACCGGGCTCAAGCTCCCCAGGATCAGTCGGATCAAGTATTACCCTTGCTGTACCTCGGACAGAACCAGGACTGCCAGCAACACCAACCAGAACCTCTCCGGTTTCAGCGGTAGAGACCCCTATCGAGCCAAGTCGCTTGTATGAACTAAGAGGAGGAACAACACCGTCTTTGATAAAGAACGGAGGTTCAAGCTCTTGAAGCTGTTCATAGTCCGCATAACGACCTTCCAAGGTAGCTCGCATTGCAGCGCGGTCAGCTACGTATGTTTCAAGTTCATCATCGGTGAGCATGTAAATATGCTTTTGATTGTCAAGGTCCCCATCTGAAACAGCCTGATTACCTAGCTCTTCAAACACCACCCGTATCTCGTTCACCACTCGAATGTAATTTGTCTTAGTACGTTCCTGGAAAACCATGATATTCCCAGCATTCAAAGACGCTTCAAAAGTCCCACTGAGCTCATCATTTCCTAATTCAGCAAGCTTCTCCCGTACCTCGGCTAATGTCGAAACGCGACTTTCCACGATTCTCTGATGGCGACCGGCAGGATTCTCGTCATCGGCCTGCAGGCGGATCCGGTCAAGAAGAGCCAAAGCGATTGTTGGACGGGTCTCCCACGTGTCTGAAAAGATTTCATACTCATTGGGTCCTCGACAACCGTATTCGAAGATGAAGTCACCCCATGTAGAAAGAAAACCTTTTGCATCCTCACTATCAGAGGTGACAAGCCGTTCCAAAAGACCATTAATTCCAGCATCAAAAGCGTCAGTTAGCTCTTCAGAGTCGTTCACGGTACGTGAAAGGTCCCAGAGAAAATATGAAGGAGCAGCCGAATCAACGTCACCAAGACCGGTAAGGCAACGCATCGGTATAGTAGGGTCTGCTATCGCTTCACTCACAGCGCCTAATAATCCTGGGGCGATCCCTGAACTTGACGCAGCGACACAGTGCGTATTGTACGTCTCAATAAGGAACGGTTGGAGGAAGCGGGCTCTTTCCACGAGCTCTTCTGGAGTGAGAGTAGACAAGTCAGGCCGGTTGGCACGAAGCGCTGTCGTTTTATCCTTCGCCTCGTCTATTTCTGGCCATTCCGTTAATGTCATGACCCACCCGACGTGGGCAAGAATACCCTCCGTCAGATCTTCGTTGACGTCATCAGGGTGTTCTTCATAAGCGGGGACGTCGGGGTGATCTCCGAAAAAGGCAAGGTCGAGATCCTCTATCGTCACTGCAGGGTTTCGAACACCCTGCATGCGGACATTTGACAAATTAATGTAAAAAAAGCCGCCGAAGAAACCTCCCGTTTCTGTCCGCGCATCTTGTATTTCTCCCTCAGTGAAATAGCCCTGCCGAACATAACCATCTCGCCAACCGAGGAATGTACCGTTATCCCACACGAAAGTTTGCCCAAGTGGGCTAGCAGGAGGAGCGAGAACTTCCCCAGCATTCGCCCTCGTGTAATGTGGCCAGCGTTTACTTGGCTCCAAGTCACAAAACCATCTTTCTTCCATACTTCTCTCCATTTGTCTTTGTCAAAACGTAAGAAAAACCTAACTGTTCATCCTTAGGGAATGCGAATCGAATCTCAAAAAATGTCGGTGGAAACACGAACTCCTCTCAAGGGAAAATCTATAAACTCAGCAACATCACTTTGTTACTGAGTTTTGTAACCTACCTCAGAGCATCTATTCTTAAATACGAATATTACAAGAAAGGTATGATCGTGCTAGAGATCGCTATGGCGTTACGCCTCAAAGGAATAGCAGGAAGTGACGTCATCGCCAAGGTTACCGGACAGGATACGGCAACAGTTGAAGCAGCACTTGGAGCTATGGTCGAAGCAGGTCATGCCCAGGAAACCCCGCGAGGTCTTCGCTTTCTCCCTGAAGGGAAAGAATGGGTAGATTCACTCCTTGATGAGGAGAGAGAGCAGGTTGACCAGCTCTCCATGAACACCGTCTACGAAAATTTTTGTTTGCATAACGAAACGTTCAAACAACTAGTCACCGACTGGCAAGTAAAAATTGTCGATGGGGAACAAGTTATGAACGACCATGAAGATACGGACTATGACGCGGCTATCATTGTCCGCCTCGAGGCATTAGATCAGGCGGTCGGACCGATTTTTGTTGACGCTGCAGGGCTTGCCCCGCGTCTTGGC
>CAJWET010000040.1 GCA_913031515.1 uncultured Acidimicrobiaceae bacterium
CCTGCCACGATTCCCGCAGTTACTACAAGATCTCCGGAGGATACGCGAGGCAGTAGGTTGCTGCGTTGCGCATCTGATCCGAACTCTTGGATAGGCAAAGCGCCCATCACAATGGTTTCAAGCACGGGGACTTGCGCTGCAAACTCTCCGACTAGTTCAAGGACAGCAGTGGCACTCAGAAAACCTAACCCAGCCCCTCCATATTCCTCAGGCACAGCGGCACCGACAATGCCTGATTCAGCTAAAGTCTCCCACAAGCCACGATCGAAAAAGCGGTCATTTTGAGCCATTCCCCGAAGGTGTTCGTGGGTGACCTTATCCTCGAAGATCTGCCTAGTCAGATCACTAATCGTCTGTTCTTCTTCAGAAAAATCAAAATCCATGCATCTGCCCTACCGGTCTGCACGGGGAAAACCCATGCCAAACATCGTGATCAAGTCCCTTTGCATCTCATTCGTGCCGCCACCGAACGTGAGAATCACCAGGCCCCTGTACAGCGACTCCAAACGACCTTCCTTCTCAAAGTCATCTGAAACCAAATACGCCATCTCGTTATAAATTTGCATCAATTTCCGAAATGCTCTCGTGTAGAACTCGGTTCCATAGACTTTCACTGATGAAGAGTCAGCGACATCCAGATGTTTGGTGGCGACACTCCACGCGACTTTCCAATTCAGCAATTTGAGGAATTCAAGCTCAGCGGTAACCTCTGCAAGGTTTCGCCGCACCCACGGGATATCAATCACCCTGGTCCCATCGTGACGGCAGTTATCCTTTGCCCACTCAAGGGCTTCCTCAATGCAGCGTTCAATCATCGCCGAGGAGCACAATGTGATACGTTCCCTGTTCAACTGGCTGGTGATGAGCCGCCAGCCATGGTTCTCCTCACCGATAATGGTTGATGCAGGGACTCGGACATCGTCAAAAAAAGTGTGGTTGATGTTGTGTGTTGAAAGCAAAGAAAGGGGTTCAATCGTGATACCGGGTGTATCGATTGGAATCGCGAACAGTGAGATCCCCTTATGCTTGGGGACATCAGGGTCTGTGCGGGCCGCTAGCCAAATGTAATCACAGCCCAGAGCGAGACTCGTCCAAGTCTTCTGCCCGTTGATAATGTATTCATCCCCGTCACGTACCGCGCGAGTTGTCAGGGACGCAAGGTCCGTACCGGCATCCGGTTCACTGTAGCCAATGCAGAAATGCAGCTTCCCAGCGGCAATCTGTGGGAGGAAGAACTGCTTTTGCTCATCTGTTCCATATTCCATGATTGTTGGGCCAACGGTGTTAATTGTGAGCATGGGAGCAGGTGAACCCACACGCATCGTTTCGTCGTAGAAAATGAATTGTTCGATAGCGCTTTTACCCTTACCGCCGTATTCTTCTGGCCACCCCATGGCGATCCAGCCATCTTCACCGAGCTGTTCGACAAGTTTCCGGCGAACTGGTCCCGTGCCTTCTTCCTGTTTCTGTAATTCGTGAATTTCAGGAGTGATGAGATTCGCATAATATTCGCGCAACTCCTCACGGAGCGCTTTCTGTTCATCAGTGAAATCAATAAACACCCAAAACTCCTTCGCCTCAACTTAATTGTGGCGCAATAGCAGGAGAAACGCCATTTTAAGATTCACCAGTGAGAAGGAGAGTTGACGCTATGCCCGACCGATCAGGATTTCAATCTGTGTTAGAAATCCAGAAGCGTTTCCGCTGAAGGAGAGGATATCGTCCGCAGACATAATTTTTTTCCATTCTCCTGTGTTCCCGATGATCACGGCAGGTAAGTCTCCTGCAGCTTCGTATTGTTCACTCGTGAGTTCATTTCGGTGCAGCAATTCGATTCTGACATTGCTAGACGAACAGGCGTGTTTCCACGACGCCTTCCCGAACGGGTTCCAACCATGCGTCAAGTCACAAAGTCCACAGCTAGTTTTCCCAATGAGCTTATTTATGGCGAACTGCAATTCACCAAAAATAGAGCCATCTGCATTGTAAACACCGATAATGCGCGTCATGGCCGGACAACTTCTGCAAGCGGAACCCTACTCCTCCCCAGCAGAACCGCCGCAGCACCTAGCACGGCAACAACACACGCAACAATCATGAAGGTTTCCTCCGGACCAGGCCCTGCATATAAGGGTGCGGCGATGAGAGCTGCAAATCCAGCTCCTAAAGTACCTGCAGCACCAACCATGCCTTGCCCAGTAGCGCGTTCGCTCTCATCTGTTGCCTTGACCATAGCTGCTTGACATGCTGGAGAACCGACCCCTTGCCCGACCGCTTCAACCATGGCTAGACCCATCAGTAGCCACGGGGAGGTGAGAAATCCGTAGAAAAAAGTCATCGGGACAATCACTGAAATCCCGAAAACGGCGGCCCGCCACGGCCCTATGCGATCAATGAATTTCCCTGCCGTGCTTGCCGTAAGGGCGAAAGGGATCCCGTACATTGTCAGGCTAATACCCACAAAAAGGGTACTGGCGCCCAAGTCTTCCATGAATCGAGCCCAGATAGCCTCATACATTCCTGCTGGAAAAAACATCGCAGCACCAAGCAGTATTGCCCCGACAGCCTCCCTCCGGTGCAGGATCTTCCGTGCAGCGACAAGTCGAGAACCCTGGGGAAGCGCCTTGTCAATCGAAAGCTTAATTCTGGTTAAACCGGGCAACATGCAGATGAGAACGATAGAAAGAAAGATGAAAGGCGCATCGAGACCCCAAATCTCATTTAGGGCTGCGCCGATAGCCGGCCCTGTCACAAATCCTGAGGTTTCTATAGCGGCTAACTTCCCCAAACGTTCTCCAGCCCGAGTTGTGTCAATGTTTGCGACAACGGCGCGCGCTGCAGGTATGAATGCCCCGAATCCTAGTCCGGTCAGGGTCCGAGCGGCGATCAATTCCCAGACCGATGAAGCCACGGCAAACCATATGGTTCCCAAAGCAGCGGCGATCACCGCACCAACAAGCAGGGATTTTGTTTTGCCGCGGTCAGCGAGTGGTGCCAACCATAGTTGGCCGACAAATCCAGCGAAAAACGAAGCAGCGGCGATCAGACCCAAAGCACTATTCGCAAATCCCAAATCGTCCTGAAGGGAAGCGATGAGCCCAAAAATGACACCAATGGATGCCGTCAGAGTAAACGTTGCGAAGTAAAGGCTTCTAGGAACACGCATTCACATAGTGTGCCCATTCTTCGTTAAAACACTACTGATAGTAAGAAGATTTCTCTCGAAAGTAACTCAGTTCCGCCGTATGGGGGGAGTGATCGCCGAAGCAGTACCAGCACTGTAGAGTTTCGCCGGACGACCACCAGTCGAGGACGCTTCCGCTTTCTGTCCAGTGTCTTCGAGAAAACCATCAGCAGCTAAGACTTTCTTCTGAAAATTTCCCGGATCCAAACCCGTGCCCCAAATTGTTTCATATACGGCCCGAAGATCTGAAATAGTGAAGGCCGGAGAGCAGAATCTTGTCGCAAGCGTTGAATATTCGAGCTTTGCTCTCGCCCGAGCAATAGCATCTTTGAGAATCAGACTGTGATCAAAGGCTAATTGACCTGTTAGTTCCTCCTCAACTTCGGCTACGGGAAGGAAGCAAGCAAGGGATGCGTCACTGCCACCGGTAGGGTCAGAGAGTTCTGGGCCCATACCCATATAAGCGATAGAGATTGTTCGCTCCTCTCTGGGGTCACGATCAGGGTCCCCATAGGTGCCCAGCTGCTCAAGATACCCAAAACCTGCAGCCAAACCCGTCTCCTCCCTAAGTTCTCGCAGCGCAGCTTCTTCAGGTGTTTCACCTCTCGGACCAATATCCATACGTATCAGACCACCCGGAAGCGCCCAAAAATCCAAGAAAGGCGGAATTCCCCGCTTAATCATCAGAACTTGGAAAATACCTTCGCGAATAGTGAAAAGTGCGATATCTACGGCAACGAATACTTTGTGCCGCTTAATCCCCTGTCCCACCGGCCCAGAAGGGGTAGAGGAGCTTTGTTGGTCAATCGTCACACTCCTATCTTACCATTAAATGTTGGAAATACAAGAACCTTATGATATAGTAATTATTACAATAACAAAATATTGGAGACTCAACGGGTTTTGGCAGAATTAGGCACTGTCCATTAAGCGCAGTCCATAATGTCACACCCCTTGTTTACTATGGGTATTGACACCACAAATATTCACGAAAGGATATTTAACATGAATAATTCACACAAAAACACCAGAATTAGCAAACTGGAAGACCAAATACAGAAAAACAATGCCCGAACAAAGAGAAATAGGCTTAAGAACCGAGAACTTTTGGACGCTGTGCATAAATTGGAGGATCAACTCGCGGCGCTAACTCCGTCGACTAGTCCCGAACCAGAAATAGTTCGGCCGGTGAGGCTCCATATGCTTCTGGACCGATCGGGATCTATGAGCGGTTTCGCCGGCGATGTCATCGGAGGCTTCAACGCGTTCGTGGACAAACAGCGTGCCATTGAAGGAGAATGCTATCTCAACCTGGTCCAATTCGATAGCGATAACCCTTTCGAGGTTATTTATGACAATGCCACACTTGACCAAGTAGAACAGCTGACTTCGCAGGTGTACTATCCGCGTGGTATGACGCCGCTATACGATGCGCTCGGATCACTCATCAGCAGAGCAGAGCAGTTACAAAACCAGAATCCCGCAGATAATGTCGTGTGGGTATTCACAGATGGTCTTGAAAATTCCAGTACCGAATACAGTGCGGCAAATGTGAAAGCACTCGTCGAACAGAAAGAAAAAGAGGGATGGACTTTCACTTTCATGGGCTGCGACATTGATTCCTATGAGGCAAGTGCTGAAATAGGGTTCAGGCCAGAGAATACCAGCAACTTCAAAAAGGATCAGGATGGTCACGCTATGGCCTTTTCAGAAATTGACCGAGGGCTATCGTCTTATCGAGAGAAGAATAGCCACGACCGGCACGCAATGTCTGAAGACTTTTGGGAAGGTCAGAAAAATGCTGAGGAGGACTTACATACTCGGAGTTGAGCCAATTCACCAAAGCACTGTGCTCCGATGGAAACTGCACGTCCCCACATCACGTTTCCATCGGAGCACAAAGTCATTATCGAGTATTGAAAAGTTCCCTACCGGTGCCAATGTCTGCATCCCAAGATATAAAAGACGTAGACTGCATTAGACCATGAACAGATCAGCTCCAAAACGTGTCTTTCTCGATTGGGATAAACCCCTATTAGCTGAATCCGTACGTTGGCTACTCCAGCATTACCCCAACGGTTTTGGAAATCTCGTCATTGGTGTTCCCGGAGGAAGATCCGCTTGGCATGTCCGAGAGTTATTCGCAACAAGTGAAGCGAAGACTCTTGTACCCCCTAAAGTAGTGACAGCCGGCCGAGTCCCTGAAGAACTCCTGGAATTTGAGATACCCCCTGCTTCGACTTTTTTGCAATCGATAGCTTGGCAGAAAGCTCTTGAAGAAATCAGCCGAAAATCTTTAAGGAATCTCACACTGCATGAACTGCCGGATGGCGGCATTGGTTCACCATTTGTTAATGAAATCTTCGGCCTATACCGAGAATTAGCTGGGGAAGGTTACTGGTTTAGTTCACTCGAAGAACTACTCCCAGAGGAAATCCCGCAGAGAGAACGAATGCGCTGGAGAACATTAGCTGAGGTCGAGAAGAAAAAAGATGATTTCCTTGGAAGTCTTGGCTTTTGCGACCCTCAAAATACTCGACAACGACTCATAGAAAACGACTGCATAAATACTCATCATGAAGTCGTTCTCATAGGAGTCCCAGATTCCAACGATGTCTTGAGAACATTGATCGATAAGATTCCGCATCGGGTGACCATCCTGATTGGTGCTCCTGAATCACTCAGCGAAGCATTCGACCTATATGGGAGACCGCTCATAGATCATTGGACTAAACGCAAGTCAGAACTATCCATAGATGACTGGTGGATAGCTGAAGATCCAGCACATCAGGCCGAACTTACAATCCAAACGATCGCCGAACTGGGTGGAGAATATCCAGCTGAAAAGATAAGTGTTGGAGTTCCCGATCACTCCGTGACCCCCTACATCCAACGGAAGCTAGAGCAGTATGGGATCACGGGCCGTGACGCCGCCGGGACCCCAATCAGCAAAGCAAAACCGACCCTGCTACTAGATGCAGTGGCCACGTATCTTTCATCGAAAAGTTTCTCTTCATATGTCTGGCTACTCCGACATCCGGATATTCAACGATTTCTCCCTAGTCAAGATTCAGCTGTTCATGATTTAGATACTTACTTCAATCGCCATTTCCCAGTAAGGGTCACCGGAAATTGGTTATCGACTTCCCCTGAAAGCCGAAACGAGCGATTGTCAGCAAATTATCAAGCAGTCGAAGAGCTGCTTGGAGAATTAATATCAATCCAGAAAAAATCTCTGGCCACTTGGACAAATGAACTCAAAACCTTTCTTTCCATTGTCTACGGGGCAACCACACTTCTACCGCATGTGTACGAAAACGATAGAGTCCTCGTCGGATCATTCGAACAATTTCTGACTGTCTTCGAAAAATGCGATCGCCTTCCAGATCAGTCTCTTCCACGCATGAGTGCAGCGGAAGCCATCAGTTTTGTCCTCCAAGAGATCTCATCTGTGCATATCCCTCCTGACGCACCTGAAGTATCGGTACCATCCATCGAATTACTTGGCTGGTTGGAACTCGCGCTTGATGAAGCACCGGTTTTAATTGTTACTGGAATGAACAATGAAACCGTACCAACGTTACTCAACTATCCGGATTGGCTTCCAGAGACATTACGGGCAGATTTGGGGCTTGACCGAAGAGATCGACGCTTCGCAAGAGACGCTTATATCTTTGAATTCCTTGTCCATGCCAAAGACAGGCTCAGGATTATTTCTGGTAGAAGAGGTGCGACTGGCGATCCGTTACTCCCATCGAGGATCCTCTTGAATGTTGACGAAGAACGAATTGCAACATTTGCCCAATATGCTCTCCAACCTATCGAACGAGTGGGCAACGAAAGCCAGCACTCTGCTTCGGATTTTATTGCATTCCAGACCACAGTTGACATAGAAAAACCAATCCCAGACTCGTTGAGAGTTTCTGCGTTCAAAACCTACCTCGAGTCACCATACATGTTTTATCTCAGATATATTCTTGACCTTGGAACCATAGATGACGATGGACAAGAACTAGATCCAGCGTCATTTGGTACCGTCGCCCATGCCATACTGGACGATTTTGGACGCTCTGAGGCAAGAGACAGTACCAGCCCAAAGGAAATTCGTGAAGCCCTTGACCAGTCATTGGAACGACTAACGAAGAGACGCTTCGGGAACAATGTCAAACCTGCTGTCATCATCCAAATGGAACAACTCCGCCATCGTTTGCACAGGTTCGCAGAACATCAGGCCCTTCATAGAAGCAACGGATGGATGATTCAAAATACAGAGTCCTATAACGAGAAAGAACTCCTAGTTGATGGCGTCCCACTCACTATCACTGGAACTATCGACCGTCTCGACTGGAATGAACAAACCGGCCAATGGGCTATCCTCGACTACAAAACAAATGCGAAATCCCCTCAACAGGTTCACCGGACGAAACGGACGGGGGAGTGGAAAGACCTACAACTCCCCTTGTACTGGTATCTGCTCCAAGACCATACCGAGTCAGGGAATTGCCTCTTGGGCTATATCAATATTGACGCTGAAGAAACAGCATTTCAGACGTGTACCACTGAAGAGCTCGCCGCCGAAGAAGGCATATTCCGGGCTTCGGAAGTTATTCGAGATATTCGGAACCATCAGTGGTTCGATATGGGAAGTCCACAGCTCTATGGAAATCTGACATTTAGCGGGTTATGTGGTGAGGGTCTCCTTGGCGGGAAAAAAGTGGAGACGATAGATGACTGAACAGATAAACAAGGTTGTCCTCGCGTCCGCCGGAACAGGTAAGACGTACTCACTCACCAGCCAATACCTCCGCCTATTGTTCTTGGATGAAGATCCGGGGCAAATTCTCGCTACAACTTTTACAAGAAAAGCTGCTGGGGAAATCCGTGACCGTGTATTCGAGCGGCTTGTTGAAGCAATAACGGATACAGATAAAAGAATTGAACTGTCAGAGGAAATAGCTGTACCTCTGACAGAGCAACAATGTAGGCAAAAACTTGCTGAATTTGTCCAGCGCCTTGATCAGATACAAATCAGTACTATTGACGCGTTCTTCGTCCGGCTTATCAAACTTTTCTCCCACGATCTCGGACTTCCAGCTCAATGGAAAATAGTAACCGGAGGAGAAAAAGAGGAGGAGCAAACAATCGAAGCGCTCGCTTCCATGATTCAGACAGAAGGAGTCAAAAAAGTCATGGAAATGATTGACGGATTGAATCGTTTGGGAGACCGGAGTGTCTACCGGGAGCTCAAAAATGTCGTAAATGACATGCGCCCAATCTTTCTAGAAAGTGACTCACAGGCATGGGACTGCATCGACCCGCCGCCGCCGCCTACCCCTGAAGAGCTGGCTAAGGCAATAACGACTTTGGATGGATTTGAAATCCCTGAGAACAAAGACGGCTCACCAAGCAAGGCTTGGGAAAAGGCGATCAACAAAATACAGGACCTTCTTCCAGACGCAAAACGGACGGGAAACTGGGAAGACATCATTGAAACTGGCCCTGCGTCATTTGTTGTTCAAAGAAAAGAAACATATCAACGCAAGGAGATCCCTGAAGCATTCATCGATGCTGTGAAGATATTCGGATCTGCCGTGGCCCATAATTCTGCACTTAAACTCCGAAAGAGAAATCTAGAAATCCATCAACTCCTTGAAAACCTTGAAGCCGAATTACACGAACTCAAAATAAGGAATAACAAGTTTACGTTCAGCGATCTACCTCTTCTATTAACTCAGGGATCTTCAGCGACCAAAGGAGAAATTAAAGCAGATTTGGATATCTCATATCGCCTTGGGTCTGCGATCAACCATCTGTTGTTAGATGAATTTCAAGATACGAATCCCACACAATGGAGAGCACTCCAGCCCTTCGCTCAAAAAATCCTCACGGCTGCTGAGGGTGGTTCTTTCTATTGCGTTGGGGATGTCAAACAATCTATCTACGGTTGGCGGCAAGGCGAACCTCGTCTCCTCGCATCCATGAAAACGCTCTATCCCGAATTGCAGGAAGAAACCCTTTCCGTCAGTTACCGTTCTTCACCCGTGATTCTAGAAACGGTGAATACTGTATTCGGGAATCTCGTAGACACTATTACAGAACTTTCGGACAGTGATCCAAGCTGGATAGAAGCAACTCAACAGTGGATGGTGAATTATCCTGAGCATAGAAGTGCTGACCACCTTTGTGATTTACCTGGTGCAGCGTATCTTTTCGAGGCGCGGGAAAAAGAAGAAGGAGAAGTCTACTGGGACCCCATCCTTGAAAAATTGGTCGAACGTATTCTTCTCCTTACAGAAAATTCATCAGATATCTCTATAGGTATCCTTACTCGAACTAACAGCCCGATTTCTAGAATCCTTAACCAGTTACAAGAAGTTGGCCTGAGGGCTAGTGGCGAAGGCGGTAACACCATCACGGATTCTCTAGCTGTTCTTCACCTGCTTTCAATTCTGCATTTCGCTGACCACCCCGGCGACTCCGCAGCGCTTTATGACGGACATAATTCACCCCTTTGGCCGCGGCACTTATTTGAAGACATTGCCGGTGAGAATGAGGAAGCTGTAAGTGCAGTGATACGTTCCCTACTACTGGAGGATGGGTACGGAAAATTCATAGCGGCGATGCTCCCCACAATAGAGAGTAGTGAAGTTTATGGCGATTGGGATCTACGGCGTTTCAATCAGCTTATTGATCTTGCATTTAGCTACGATATTGAAAACGTTAGCGGGCGGATTTCAGATTTTGTAACGCACATCAGGAACGCGAAGGTGGATAATCCAGATTCGGTTGGAATTCGGGTCATGACCGTCCATGCTGCGAAAGGACTGGAATTCGACGCTGTTTTTGTTCCTGAGCTCAAACAGACACTCGTTGGTTCTAGGCCAAGAATTTACGCTGAACGTCCGGATCCAGAAAATTTCTATCGCCGGGTAAGTACTCCACCAAGAAAAAAAGAACACCGAGACCTTATCGGAGGAGCACTCGAAGCCCTCCATCAAGGCCAAACCATACGCGAACTACAGGAAGCATTTTGTGTTCTCTATGTCGCAATGACGCGTGCCAGGCACCACTTAGAAATGATTGTCCCCGCACCGCCCAAAAAGGAATCAACCGCAAGAAACTATCAGCAGTTACTTCGCAAGTCTCTTCCATTATCCCCACCATCTGATAGCGGAAAAGTTTGGGAGCATCCTGACAATACCCCACAATGGGTCAACGCATTTAGTGTCCCAGTCGCCGAAGATTCTGACCCGCCTGTACTCCATTGGCCAGACCCTCTTCTCCCAGAGGCATCTGACCACCGCCATCTGCCTCGCAGGTCCCCGAGTGACCACTATGGAACGCGGGGCATTCGAGTAGATGAGATGTTCCAAACCTCAACCGGAGGGGCGTTACGGGGCGAAATATTCCACCGCCTCTTCGAAGAAGTCAACTGGTTGGAAGAATTCGAATTCAATGATGAGGAATTGCTCCAGTGCCTAAACAAGTTCGACGTCCCCGAAGAAACTTTGAAGAGATATATAGATGAATTCCGCGCATCTCTTGAAGAGGACAATGTCATCAAGTATCTCACTAAGAAAAATCAAGCCGACATTATCCATGGCATCCCAGTCAAATGGGAAGCGTGGAGAGAACGGCGTTTCTGTATCAGCCTCGAAAATGATGATGGAACGGAAACCCTATGGAATGGTATTATTGACCGTGTTAACGTTGCAACAGATAACTCTGGAAAATATATCGCCGCGACTCTTCTGGACTACAAGACCGATGCGGTCACAACAGAACAACTCACTGACAAGGCCAAAACCTATCGACCACAATTGCTGACATACCAGAGGGTCCTTAGCCTGATCACCGACCTTGATGCGCAAGAGATCGAAACCGGCCTCTTGTTTCTTGGTTCAGACATGTATGTTCCTGTAGATTCTGTCCAGGACCCTAGTTG
>CAJWET010000041.1 GCA_913031515.1 uncultured Acidimicrobiaceae bacterium
GAATATGGGTCATCATTTTGACTATACTGTTGATCCCATTCAATGATTTTATTTTCAAGCTCTAAGTAAGTAGTATATCTTTCAGATAAAACATCTTGAGAGAGAAAAATATTAGTTAATAGTATTAATAGAAAGTACATCATTATTATATGATTTTATTATAGAGATAAAATAGCATTAACTAAGTTAACGATATCTAGAACATTAATAATTCCATCACCATTTAAATCAGCAGCACATAATTGTTCATCAGTAAAATCACCCATTCCAAAAATATAATTAACAAGATTAACAATATCAACAACATTACATAGACTACAACATACATCACAATGAACCAAAAAAACACGTTTTTTTCCAAAAAAACGTAATTTTGTACAAGAAATTCCCATTATAAGTTATGCTTGGATAAACTTTTTAAGCCCATAATATAATGCAAGCCAGCCCGACCACGTTAAAAAGTCTTTTAATGAGAAATTCAAAAGGAAAAATAGATATGATTTTAGAACCAATGCAAGTAATGGTTCAATTGGCACTCCTTTCTTTCTCTCCAAGAGGAACAAAAATCAGCATCCACGATAACATTATAATTTTACAGCCACCAACAACCACCCAAGGATTAGTAAGATGGTATAATAATGATTCAAAAGACGATATCTATTATCTATTTAAAGCAGTACTAAGATTTTATAAACTTTATAGAAATAAAAATGATGCTATATTCACCTATATTTTAGAATTAGCCAAAAGTGGATTGGATCAATTATCATTAACATATTCAAATACAGATAAAGCATCTATAATACATACATTATCTATGTATAAAGCGGTATTAAAATCAGATCCAAGTAAATTTTTTAATTGCGATCAGGCTGAAATAGATGATGAGGCGAATTCAAATGAGGTTCTTCCTGTTCGTCGTGAACTCGAACATGCTGCTTGGATGACTATTCAAAGCGGATGTGACAACTCGTGCGCGTTTTGCATAGTGCCTCAAGTGAGAGGGTCTGAAGTTAGCCGCCCATTTGGCGATCTTCTTGAAGAGGCTAAGCGGATTGTTTCAGAGGGTGTAATTGAGATAACGCTGCTCGGGCAAAATGTTAACAGTTATGGAAGGGATCTCACTACGCAACTCCGATCTCGAACTCCTAATCTAAAAGATCAGCATTTAGTCGGAACGAGATGGACGCAGGAACACCGACGTCGAGCTCGAACACTTTTTCCAGATTTGTTAAATGAAATTGGATCAATAACGGGTATCCGACGCGTAAGATTCACAAGCCCTCACCCCAAAGACCTTCGACGGGAAGTTATTCAGGCGATGGCGGATACTCCGGCTGTTTGTGAACACCTCCACTTTCCTTTGCAATCAGGGAGCGATCGAATCCTTGCAGCGATGCATCGAGGCTATAACAAATCAAAATATTTAGAGAGGTTGGCTGAAGCACGAAAACTAATACCTGACCTTGCTGTTACAACGGATATTATTGTTGGCTTCCCAGGTGAAACCGAAAAAGACTTTCAGGAAACCCTAGCTCTGGCAGCAGAAGCGGAGTTCGATGGCGCATTTACATTTATTTTTTCACCTAGACCAGGGACAGAAGCAGCAGAAATGGCTGAAGATTTTTGTGATCCTTCAGATATTTCGGAACGATATGAGCGCTTACGGGCAGTTATTAAGAGATCCGGACTTCGGAAACATGAAAACCGTGTAGGCCGACACGAAGAAGTCATTGTTGAGGGACCAAGCAAAAAGAACCCCGCTTTGATATCAGGCAGAACTAGGCAAAACAAACTAGTTCATTTTGAAACTCCTAAAGACGTACCTCTTGGGTCTGTAGCAATAGTAGAAATCATTTCTGCGTCTTCCCATTATCTTCATGGCCGGCTTTTGGATGTGATAGAAACACCAAAACGGAAAACCCGAATTCCAGTGGTTGCCGTGTGAATTCAGACGCTGATACGCCGGTCCTTTCGATAGTGGGAACAACTGCATCTGGAAAATCATCTATAGCGCTTGAATTGGCAAGAAATATTCCAAATATTGAGATCGTTTCTATCGATTCAATGCAGATTTATCGTGGAATGGACATCGGTACGGCAAAACCAACCACTGCAGAGCGGGAGGAGATTTCTCACCATCTCATCGATATTGTGGATCCAAGCGCTGAATTCTCCCTTAGTCAATTTCAGAGCGAAGCTAAGAAGGCTATTTCAGATATTGAAAGACGGGGCGCTATCCCGTTACTTGTGGGAGGGACAGGCCTTCATTTACGAGCAGTGATAGATGATTTCGAAATTCCGAGACAGTATCCAGTGGTAGGTGAAGAACTTAAAGGAGAACCAGACACCACAAAATTGCATAAACTTCTATTTAGTCTTGATCCAGTAGCGGCTGGTCGCATGGAAGAAACAAATAGACGAAGAATTTTGCGAGCTTTGGAGGTAACTCTGGGGAGCGGTCGACCTTTTTCAAGCTACGGACCGGGTCTTCAACAGTATCAGCAAACACGATTCCAAATGGTTGGCCCTAGGTGGCCTAGGGCAGTGATTAACCAGAGGATCGAAAATAGATTCACGCAACAGATGCAGGACGGATTTCTTAAAGAGGTTCGAGAATTGACAACATATGGCAATGGGCTATCACGTACAGCTCGCCAGGCATTAGGCTACAGCCAATTTCTCGAATATTTGGATGGGAATGTCAGCTTGGATCAAGCGATTGACGCAGCAAAACAACAGATAAAAAAGTTTTCCAAAAGGCAAGAACGGTGGTTTCGACGAGATCCGAGAATTCAATGGTTCGACATCAAAGAAAATCCATTAGAGCTAATCTCGACTCTTGTGGAAGAATGGCGACATGCATCTAATTAAATATGAAGGGCTTGGAAATAAGTTTCTAGTAGCCATAGAAGATCATCTTCCGATAGATGGCGGAGAATTAGCTATTTCAATGTGCGATGCCGTAAACGGTTTTGATGCTGACGGTTTAATTTTTGGGACTCCACCTGGAGCATCTACTGATATTGACATTCACATGACATTATTCAATGCTGATGGGTCTATAGCGGAAATCTCAGGTAATGGAATTAGGTGCCTCGCTCAGGAAATCTTTACTCGGTCAGAAGAAAAAAAATCTTTAAAGATTTTAACGGGTTCGGGAGTTCGGAGCGTCAACTTGAATACCATCCAGGGGGATGAGGCAGAAATCAGCGTAGATATGGGGGCAGTTCGAGATGGTCCGGAACTTCCACTTCTTGATTTTCTTCAGCACTCCTCCATAAAGATTGTCCGAGCCGCTACTGCGGACGTAGGTAATCCTCATGTGGTTGTAGAAGTGGAAAATCTTGACGAAGTAGATGTTGTAGGTGCAGGTTCTCACATCGGATCCCTATGGAAGCCAGTGGGAATTAATGTCCACTTTGTTAAAGCTGAAAACAGTAAACAACTCTCCATGTTGACTTGGGAGCGCGGCGTAGGCGTTACATTAGCTTGTGGAAGCGGTGCAGCTGCCAGCTCGTACGTTGCTCACGAATGGGGCTTGGTCGGGGAGACATTGAATATTGCAATGGCTGGTGGTCAAGCTCAAGTCCAGCTATCTAGTGGCCATGTCCTCTTAACAGGGAAATCTATACGAGTTGCAGAATTTGAGGTCTCTTCAGATGGACAATGAGTTGCTTAAAATGAGAAGTGAGTCCCATCGGGGAGGTTTTGGAGAGCTTGGAGGTGAAGAGCGAGGCCTAATTGACCGATCATTTAGAGAGCGAATAATAGTAGTCGGTTTGATTGATGAAGAGAAGAGCGAAACTTCAACCCGCGTTGAACTGCAAGAACTATGCCGGCTTGTAGATACGGCGGGGGCCGATGTTGTTGACGTAGTGATGCAGCGAAGAAAATCACCTGATCCTGCAACATTTATAGGGAAGGGCAAGGCCAGAGAGATATATCAATTAGCAGAATCCTTAGATGCAGATACCGTTGTCTTTAACGATGAGTTAACTCCAGCTCAACAGTTTAATCTAGAAAAGATATTTCATCGATCCGCTTTGGATAGAACGGCTGTCATACTTGATATCTTTGCTCAGAATGCCAGCACGCCAGAAGGTAAGGCACAGGTAGAATTGGCGCAATTACAATATCGGCTACCTCGACTGAAAGGCCAAGGACGAGATTTTAGCCAACAAGCAGGTGGTATAGGAACACGTGGCCCAGGCGAAACGAAACTGGAAATCGACCGACGTAGATTAGTTCGGCGTGTAAACAAACTGCAACGACAACTTAAGGTGGTTGGCGCCCACCGAGACAATCAGTCTAAACGCCGACGACGCTCCCTTAACCAATCAGTCGCCATAGTGGGCTATACGAATGCCGGAAAGTCCACTCTTCTTAATCTCCTCGCAAATTCCGATGCCATTGTTGCAGACCGCCTATTCGCTACCTTGGATCCATTGACGCGCCGTCTACAACTACCTGGAGGAGAGTCAATTTTTCTCACCGACACCGTCGGATTTGTCCAGAGACTCCCACACCAGCTAGTCAAAGCGTTTAAAACTACTTTGGATGTTGTTATTGATGCTGATCTGCTTATACATATTGTTGACTGCAGTCAAGCTTCTCCCGAAACTCAAATCGATGCTGTACACAATGTTCTTGAAGAAATCGGGGCAGGGGAAGTTCCAGAAATGCTCGTATTTAATAAGTCAGATAAGTTTGATCCTTCACAGTTGCTAATGGAATATCCTGATTCTGTTGCGATTTCTGCCCACTCTGGCGCTGGTATTGAGAAGCTCCTCTCCGCGGTAGCCGACCAATTACGCTCTGTTTGGGATGTTGTCGAATTAGCTATTCCATTTGATAAAGGTGATGTTCTGGCTCAAGTCCACCGAGAGGGACAGGTGCTTGGGGAACGTGTAACAGAAGAGAAAATGTTCATCCAGGCAAGACTCGACACACTTTCAAGATCACGACTCTCCTCTTTCCTCGTTGAAAGTGAGGGGCATGATGGGATTTGAACTTCCCCCGTATCCGTATGACCTGTTAGAACCCTACCGACTGATAGCTGCTCAGCACCACGGTGAAGTGATTGACCTTTCTGTGGGTACGCCTTGCGACCCCCCACCATCTTCAGTGATCAGTGCATTGGCAAAATCAGACAGTGAAAGGGGGTACCCTTCTTCGATAGGATCTCAAGACTTTCGCGAGAGTTGCCAACTTTGGGTAAAGCGACGCTTTAATGTCGATCTTGATATAGAAAAAAACATCGGTGCTTGTATCGGGACGAAAGAGTTTGTCGTCTCTACTCCGGGCTACCTCCGACTTCGTACTCCTGATAAAGATACGGTGTTATATCCGGAAGTTAGCTACCCCTCCTATGCAATGGGAGCGCATCTTTCTGGTTGCAGGGCTGTTCCAGTTCCAGTCGATGACACCGGACAGTTACTTCTTTCGGCGTTAAATCCTAGCGACATTGAAAGAGCTTTGATGCTTTGGGTCAACTCTCCAAGTAACCCGACAGGAGCACTAACGGATTTGGACGCTATCGCTGACTGGGGTCGAGCCAAACAAATCCCTGTCTTTAACGATGAGTGTTACGCTGAATTTACATGGGCTCAAGCCCCTCAAACAATTTTGAACAAAGGCCTATCAGGGGTGGTAGCTGTCCACTCTTTATCGAAAAGGTCGAATCTTGCAGGCATACGTGCTGGTTTCTTTGCAGGAGACCAAGATCTTATCCATTGGTTGAAAGAGATTAGAAAACATTCTGGGAAGATGATCCCAGGGCCTGTCCAAGCGGCAGCCTCAGTGGCATACTCCGACGACGATCATGTTGAAGAACAACAATTGCGATATAAAGAAAGATTAGAATTTCTTCAATCCTGTCTTCAATCCTTAGGAATTCAATCAGACTTCCCACAAGGCGCTTTCTACCTTTGGGTTGCAAGTGGTTCAAATGACCCATGGGATTTGGTGAAGTACCTTGCGTCAGAAGTTGGAGTCCTTGTTACGCCAGGTACCTTTTTTGGTTCTTCAGGCCATGTCCGAGTTGCAGCAGTCCAAACATTAGAGAAATTAGCCGTAATTAGGGATCGGATCGATAATTAAAAATCAGCCGAGAGAACTCCGATAGAAAAGAATTCTTTAAATACCTTGAACCCACCGACTTTCAGGACAAAACTTGTTATTGGTGCAACAGAATTAGGAACAATTTCGTGACCGAGCCAAATCCATTCGAACTAACATCTACATTGGTTGCTATACCTTCAGTTAGTTTTGAAGAAGAGGCCATTGTCGATTTTCTTCATAGCCGCTTGGAAAGTGTTCCATGGCTAGAAACTTCGCGCATCGGGAACAACCTAATAGCAAAAACTAATATCGGGAAAGATTCTCGCCTACTGCTCGGCGGCCATACCGATACTGTCCCTCCAAATAGAAATTCTGAACCTCGGCTAGAAGGAGATACCTTATGGGGCCTTGGAGCGGCAGATATGAAGGGTGGCCTAGCAGTCATGCTCTCTTTGGCAGAATCAATTTCTGAACCGACCTTCGATATGAGCTACGTCTTTTATGCTCGGGAAGAAGTTGCATCTGAACACAGTGGTCTTAAAGAGATTGAAATATCTGATCCGGAATTACTTAGTGCTGACTTGGCGCTTTTGGGGGAACCTACATCGGGGACTGTTGAAGCGGGATGCCAAGGAACAATGAGATTCGTTTTAGAGCTTAAAGGGAAGCGGGCACATACAGCACGACCTTGGATGGGATTAAATGCCATCCATCGTTTAGAAGAAGTACTTCGAATCCTTAACAGCTATGAAGAAAGAAATCCTGTTATTGAAGGTTGTGAATATCGCGAAGCGCTTCAGGCGGTTCATGTTGATGGGGGGATCGCAGGAAACGTTGTCCCAGACAATGTTTCGCTTACAATCAACCATAGAGTTGCCCCAGATCGAACCCTTGATGAGGCTGAAGACTTCGTCCGGAGCCTCATCTCGCCTGCCCTTGCTTCCGAAGATGGCTTCGAACTCGTTGATTCAGCTCCTCCAGCGAAACCAGGGCTCTCTAACCCGATGCTTGCATCAATGATCGGCAGGCACGACCTTCAGGTGCAAGCAAAACTTGGGTGGACAGACGTGGCGTTCTTTGACCAACGTGGCATCCCAGCAGCGAATTTCGGTCCTGGCGATGCAACTCTTGCGCATACTCATGAAGAAAGAGTCACAAAACCGGCTGTCGAATCCTGTTACTTAGTCCTAAAGAATTTGATAGAAACCGGTCTTTAGATTTTTCTAAGGACAGTGACTACCTTGCCAAAGATAAGGACTTGCCCTTCGGGTTGCTCTCCTGCACTGAACCTCATCGGTGACATCGTCGAATTGGCCGGAGAAAGGACGATGTCAGTTCCGTCTTTATTGAATGTCTTTACGGTTGCTTCTTCGCCGGATATGCCAGCTACAACAATTTCACCGGACTCAGCCGTTGTTTGTTTCCGTGCAACGACGAAGTCTCCATCAAAAATTCCAGCTTCGATCATCGAATCTCCACGAACTCGTAGCATGAATAGCTCGCCTTCCCCAGTTAGATCTGAAGGGAGTGGCATGACCTCTTCAACATTTTGGGCAGCGAGAACCCCTGACCCTGCTGCAACATCTCCAACCAGCGGGACGTGAGTAACTGGTCGGCGATCAATCACAGCGCCAGACCCCGCGTCCCAATGAACTTCGATCGCCCTATTTTTCGTTGGATCCCGACGAAGATACCCACGATTCTGAAGCGTATTTAGATGGTTGTGAACAGTAGATGGGGAATTGAGTCCAACGGCCTGCCCTATTTCACGAACTGTGGGAGGGTAGCCTTTTTCACGGGTTGTATGGTCAATGAACTTCAAGATCTGTGATTGTCGCTCTGTGAGTGGATTTTCAGACATTTTGACTCCTCGTTTCCCCAGTTGAAGAAGATTTTTTATGCATTATTTAAATTACATGGTTGTAATCGAACATATGTTCGTATAACATGAGTATAGGAACAAACGTTCGTAGAACCTATGTTCGCCGAACAATTGTTCGAAGTCAAGTATCTACAAAGGAAAATATTGAAAATGTCAACAGGAACTATTGTCACACCCTCTTGGGAGAATAGCGATATGGAAAATATTTTTGAGTTCAAACCAGTTTTAACCAAACCGATCGAACGTGATTTCGGAAGAGTTCCTTCTAGGAAAGTGGGCAATCCAGACACAAATGACGCTCGGCAAGTAGCCTCGAGAGACCTTGTGTATGTCTGGCGGCGCATTCTAGTAGGGCTGGCTCTTATCTGTGTTGGGGCTCTTTTCTGGACTGTGCTTTCCCTCGTCGTAGGTGTTGGAGAGAAAGAAGTGGGGGCAGACCTTTCTAGTACTGCTCCAAGGGAAATTTACATTGTTGCTCCTGGTGATACTCTATGGTCAATTGCGACCGCTATTGATTCTGATGGGGATCCTCGAGACACCGTTGATCGCTTAGCACAGCTCAATGGGGGGAGTTCTATATATGTGGGGCAACGACTGGTGCTTAACAGTTGATTTGTAATTCTCTGGCCAACGGCTTAAAGCGAGGCTGAGAAGAACGGAATTCTTTAGTGTGACTGCGCTCGGAGGAATCTTTCGAAAATAAATTCTCCGATGGTTATTCTTCTATCTAGTACCATTTCCCCGGACTGGTAACTCGCTGCCGTCGTTACTCCTTGTGATTCGTTATCGTGAGAAGTAACTGGACTAATTGTTATGCACAATTCGTCAAATAGGTCTAGCTTGACTAGTTGTTGATTTAGATTTGGACCTCCTTCAACAAGAACTATTGGCCCGTATGTCTTCGCCAAGACGGGGAGAGCTGATGCCAGATCTACTCGTTCCCCTTCGGTTTGAAAGAATTTTGCATTTGTAAACTGCGTTACTTCTTTTTGTTTTGGACTTACCGTCGAAGTCAGTATTCCCGGACGATAATCCGGATTGGAGAAGAGAGTTGACTGGGGGTCAAGGTTCAAGCTATTAGTTACAACAACTATTGTTGGTAGGGGAGTTTTTTTTAGAGATTTGCGAATCTTCTTGGTTCGATCGGTGATGATCGGTACTGAGTAATTCTCTGTTCTTACGGTTCCTGCCGCTACCAAAATTACATCTGCAAGTCCTCGAAGAGTTCTAAAGAGTGCTTTATCTGCTGGCCCTCCGAGCGGACCGGATTGCCCATTCATGGTAGCGAGACCGTTTTTAGATGAGATCATATTTAGCATTGTCCATGGCGAGCCTGAGATGTGACTTCTGCCATCGGAAATATATGTATCTAGTAGTGCATCGATTTCAGTTTCCATATCACTAAGGTATCCGTTTCTATTGGGGAAAATTAGAAATTAATCCACAAAGAAATCCACAATTCTTCCCATAGCAATCCACAAGACCGCCAATGTAGGTTATGAATGACGCCAGATGCGAGTAAAGGACTGGTTGTCATTAATCGAGAAACCCGATTGTGTCGGGCAGTTTTGAGTTAGGAACTTAAGGCGAATTTAGGCCCGATGCACGATGGACACTAGAGGTCGTATATGAGTGAAGAAAGTCAAATCCCGTCGATAGGATTTAGCCGTCGCAGGACTTCAGGGCTTTGTAGCCCATATGAAGAGATTGACTGGGGGAAACGCGAGGCTCGAATTATGAATTGGGCCGATGGGTCTGTTGCCTTTCTGCAGGCTGATGTTGAATTTCCCGAGGCGTGGTCGGCTACTGCCAGCAATATAGTGTCTCAGAAGTATTTCCGTGGTGAGCTTGGAACCCTCGATAGGGAATCGTCATTGAAGGACCTTGTTGACCGTGTCGTCCATCAGATCGCTCAATGGGGTCAAGATGATGGCTACTTTGCTAATACTGAAGAGCGAGAAGTGTTTGTTGATGAATTGAAGTATCTGGTTGTGCACCAATATGCATCGTTTAATTCGCCGGTTTGGTTCAATATCGGAGTTCCCGACACTCCTCAGCAGAGTTCTGCATGCTTCATTCTTTCGGTTGAAGACACTATGGATTCGATTCTTCAATGGTACGTCGACGAGGGAAGAATATTTAAAGGTGGTTCCGGAGCAGGGGTGAACCTCAGTCGAGTTCGTGGAAGTTCTGAGATGATCACTGGTGGGGGAGCGCCGAGTGGGCCGGTAAGTTTCATGCGTGGAGCGGATGCTAGCGCAGGAACAATCAAGTCTGGTGGGAAGACTAGACGAGCAGCGAAGATGGTCATTTTGGACGTGGACCATCCTGATATTGAAGACTTTATAGGCTCTAAGACGAAAGAAGAAGAAAAGGCCCGCGTGCTTCGGTCTGCTGGGTTTGATATGGGTATTGATGGTGAGGATCTTTTTTCATTGCAGTACCAAAATGCCAACAATTCGGTTCGTGTAAGTGATGCGTTTATGGAGGCTGTCGAAGGAGACTTGGATTGGGAACTTATTGCGCGTACCACTGGTGAAGTTGTCAAGACAGTAAAAGCACGAGACCTTTTTCGGGCAATTGCTGATGCCGCTTGGAGGTGTGCTGATCCTGGAATTCAATTTGATACGACAATAAACAAGTGGCATACCACTCCAATTAATGGACGTATCAATGGGAGTAACCCCTGTAGCGAGTACATGCATCTGGATGATTCGGCATGTAATTTAAGTTCTTTGAATTTGCTCTCGTTCTTAAAGGAGGGTGTTGGCTTTGATGTTGATGGCTTTCGGCATGCCGTCCGAGTGATGATCAGCGCGCAGGAGATGCTAGTTTCCCGGTCGTGTTATCCGACGGAGAAGATAGAGGTCAATGCAAAAAAATTCCGACAGTTGGGACTTGGGTATACGAATTTGGGAGCTTTGTTGATGGCTCTCGGCATCCCTTACGATTCCA
>CAJWET010000042.1 GCA_913031515.1 uncultured Acidimicrobiaceae bacterium
TGTTTTAGATACTTGGTTTTCTTCTGCCCTGTGG
This sequence comes from uncultured Acidimicrobiaceae bacterium, assembly GCA_913031515.1. Lineage (GTDB taxonomy): Bacteria > Actinomycetota > Acidimicrobiia > Acidimicrobiales > UBA8592 > UBA8592. The sequence goes on from CAJWET010000042.1 coordinate 35, forward strand.
CCACTATCGACCATGGGGTGGCCATGGCCAGAAGACTTCCCCGAAACTATCGGACTTTTAGAAAAATTTAATCCTACATCTGTACTCTCAACTGCCCGTGAAATCATTACCCTATGGGTTAGCAGAATGGTGATGTTTAACCGTTATTTCCTCGAAGGACAACTTCCTTTCCAAGATGTCTTTATTCATGCGATGGTCCAGGATGGGCATGGACAAAAAATGTCCAAAAGCCTCGGGAACGGAGTCGACCCTCGAGACATAATTTATACACATGGCGCTGATGCTATGCGGTTTGCCTTGGTTCAAATGACGACAGATACCCAAGATGTCCGAATGCCAGTAGATATGATATGTCCACATAGTGGGAACGCCTTCACTCCACAGTTTATCACTAGCCCATCTGGAGCTATCGTTGCAGCACCAGAGCAGATATCCCCCGACGATCCATCTAAGAAAATGATAAGCGCTTATGGCGTAGCCGCAGGCATTGTTTCACCTACAGATGCGATCCCGCTAGCAAGAAACTCCTCGGCGAAATTTGATCTTGGAAGGAACTTCGCTAACAAATTATGGAACGCTACAAGATTCGCCCTTAGAAGAGTTGACCACACGTTACAAGTAGATGAACCAGTAGATATCCGCACTAGACCATTTGCCGACCAGTGGATTATCGCCCGCCTATCGCTAACTATTTTGAAACTCGAAGAGGCTATAACTACATACCAATTCAACGTATACGCTGATACCCTTTACGACTTCATCTGGCATGATGTTTGTGACCGATACCTAGAGATCATCAAACCGTCGATTGACGAAGACCCTGAACAACAGGTCGTACTTACTACCGTTTTGGATTCAGTCCTTCGGATAATGCACCCCGTTTGCCCTTTTATTACCGAAGCACTCTGGATTCACGTTTCTGATGCTCAATGCGGAGAAATTGTTGGAGTCAAACTAGCGAAGTCAGAACTCCTAGCATCCGCTGATTGGCCATTGTTAAATCCTGAGCTAAATTCAAGTGAAATTCTGGACCTATTTGATCGTTCGGCTTCACTAATTAGCCTTATACGTTCAATACGGGCAGAGCAGAATATTAAACCGAAGCAATCTATTTCCCTCTTCGTACCTGATCGTATCCAAACGCTCCTGTCGGATACTGGGGGACTCGTAGAGGTATTATCTGGAGTAGGTGACGTGCAACCTATCTCAACCCCCCATGATGGAATTACTAGTCCCTTAACTTTCGAAGGTTCGGAAATTCTCGTTGCTGGTTTACTTGATACCGTTGACCTTCAGGCACAGCAAAGCCGGCTGATAAAACTAATAGATGAAAAAACGAAGCAAATAGAGGGATTTGAAAAACGGCTCTCAAATCCTGGCTATTTGAATAATGCAAAGCCGGAACTTATCGAAGAGACTAGGGCCCTATTAGAGAAAGCTAAGGCTGACTTAAAAGCGGCGCAAAATTCACTCGACAAGCTGAACTGAGTCTCTTACGATCCTTCTTCGTTCTCTCGATTGATCCAGACTGTCCTTTGGGGGAACGGCATCTCAATGCCAGCCTCATCAAATGCCTCTTTAATCCGAAGGCGGAGTTCCCTAGCAACAGCCCATTGTTCTGATGCATCGGTTTTAGCAGTAAGTCGAAGCGTAATACCATCAGTGCCGAGATTTTGTACGCCTAAAACACTAGGTTCTTCAATGATGTCTCCAGCCGTGAATTCCTCATCTTCCCAAAGGCCCATGGCAACATCTTTAAGAATCTGCTGTGCTTTTCGAAGATCCGTATCGTAGGCAACATCGATATCAAGCACTGCGCGTGCCCACACTTGCGATCGATTCCCAACACGGGCAATCTCACCATTTGGGATGTACCAGATGCTCCCATCACTATCGCGAAGTATCGTGGTCCGAAGTGTTACACGCTCAACCGTCCCCGAAACGAGGCCAACATCTATGGAATCTCCAACCCCATATTGATCTTCAACAAGCATGAATATCCCCGAGAGAAAATCTTTGACGATCGATTGAGCTCCGAATCCGACTGCAACACCAACAATCCCTGCACCAGCAATCAATGGGCCTAGGTTGATGCCCAACTCACCAAGCATCATAAGTACTGCAACGGTCCAGATTACGAGGTTTGCGCCGCTAGAAAGAACAGAAGTCAACGTTTCAGTTCTTGCTTTGTTCCGTTCCTCTTGCTGATCATCTATAAGCATCTTTCCGGCTTTTACTTTTTTGATCTGCTCCAACGCTCGATTCTTTTTGTCATCAGTGAGTTTCTCTCCAAAATGCTTCACAGCCCTCTTCATCACCCGAGATACGATAAAAGCGGCAATAAAAATAATTATGATTTTTAGAGGTCGATCAACTGCCCAGCCAACGATCGACGCAAGGTTCTTGTTATTTGATGCGTTGAAGACCCATTCACAAATTTGACTTGGATCGTTTCCGCAAGCGTCAATAAGACTATCGGGGTCTGTTTCAGTGTTTTGGAGAAAGGCAAGCATGTGAGTGCTCATGCCCAAAGAGTAGAGACTCTTTGACTCAAGCTTGGTGATGGTCAAAGAAAAAAGTTAAAGCGTTCACAAGATTTCATTAAAAGCCGATTTTCATATATTATTTTATATAATTCTATTAATTTCATAGATTTAAAGGAGAAATATGCCTACGTACCGAATAGGTCAGGTTGCATCTTTGCTTGCAGTAAGTGTAGATACTGTACGCACATGGATCGATGAAGGCCGAATTACCGCCACGCGTTCTACCGGAGGGCACCGGATCATCAATGGAATAGACCTCGCTCAATTTCTGCAAGAGACCAGTGAACTTGAAACAGACCATGGACAACGCCTTTCCGCCCGAAACCGTTTCGTTGGTTTAGTAACAAAAGTTGTTCAAGATGACGTCATGGCTCAAGTGGAAATTCAAGCAGGAGGCCACCGCTTTGTATCTCTCATTTCCTCTGAGGCGGCGAGAGAAATGCAACTGGAACAAGGAGTACTTGCCGCTGCGGTAGTAAAGGCAACAAACGTCGTAGTAGAGCTGCCATAACACCTGCCATTGACACCATGAGGATACGAAGAAGGAGTGAATTTATCCAGAGTTCAATTTCAGCAACGCTCCTCTGCCTGCTCTTAACTTTCGCTATGTCTTGTGGGGAGAAAGAGACAGACCTCAAAATCATGGCGGCTGCTTCATTGTCCGACGCCTTTCTTGAGATATCAGAAGTCTTCGAATACGAAACAGGGATAAAAACAACACTTTACACAGCTGGCAGTTCAACCCTTGCCACACAAATTACGGAAGGTGCACAGGCTGATGTAGCTGCCCTAGCAAATGAACAAACAATGGGACGGGTCACAAATTCTGGACGGGTATCAAGCGAGGTTCAGATTTTCGCCACCAACCATCTGGTTCTTGTTACCCCAAATGGAAACCCCGCGTCTATATCCTCTTTCATGGATTTTTCTAATGCAATTACCGCTGTCTGCGCCCCCGCAGTACCCTGTGGCTCCCTTGCGTACGCCTTTGCAGAGCGTGAAGGTGTAGCTCTAGCACCAGCTTCCATTGAACCGAACGTCCGTTCAGTCAGAACAAAGGTTGACCTTGGCGAGGTCGACGCTGGCTTGATATATGTCACAGACATTGCTGATGGCATGGAGGTAGTTGACATTCCGGGTTTACATACCTTCAAAACCAGATACCCCATAACTGTCCTCGAACCAGGGAAACCAGCAGCCAAAGACTTTGTCGCTTTTGTTATTTCAGATTCTGGGCAAACAATCCTCGCGGACTATGGATTTGGAGAACCTCATGCGAACTAAAAAAATTGTAACTACTCCCCCACCTGTCACAGTGTTTGGCGTTTTAGCAACCTTGCTTATCCTTCTGCCATTCATCGGTTTAATACAACGAACTCCTTGGAATTCCTTTCTCTCTGTCCTATTGGAAGATTCTGTTCGAAGTGCTATTACCTTGTCACTAATCGTGGCAACCGTTTCAGCATGTATCTGTCTTGTACTCGGATTGCCACTCGGGTGGATACTCGCCCGCTCGCACAGTCGGTGGATTCGGTTTCTAAGAGCAGTCGTGCTTTTGCCTATGGTCCTTCCTCCAGTTGCCGGAGGAACTGCCCTTCTTTTCGCTCTAGGACGCCGAGGATTCATTGGGCAGAAACTCGATGAATGGTTCGGGATAACACTCCCGTTCACCACCGCGGGAGCTATCGTCGCAGCCACATTTGTTTCTCTACCCTTCTTTATTCTGGCTATCGAAGCGTCTATCAGTGACCTTGATCCCGACTTTGAAGAAAGCGCGATGAGTCTCGGATCTAGCCCCACGCGCACCTTTTTTTCCATAACCGTGCCGATGATTCGAACGGGGCTAGTAACTGGTCTTACACTTTCATGGGCCCGTGCACTGGGCGAATTCGGAGCAACAATAACCTTCGCTGGGGATAATCCTGGTCGGACACGAACACTCCCACTGGAACTTTTCGTTGCTCTAGAAAGCGACCCACGTAGGGCGATGGTACTTGGGATGATCATGGTGACAATCTCTCTCGGAGTTTTGATTACCCTACGCGGTCGTTGGGTAGGTCAGAAATGATAGCGCTAGAGCTGGACGGGGAAACCACATTAGGTTCAAACTCATTCACGTATGATTTTCGAGCAGAAGCAGGAGAACATTTGGTCGTAATCGGCCAAAATGGCGCAGGGAAATCCGCGCTTCTCCGAGTTCTTGCCGGCCTTCTCCCACTAAAGGAAGGAATTCTGAAAATAGGGAAAGAATACATCGATGCCCCCTCTCGGAATATCTTCATCCCTCCACACAAAAGAGCTGCTGTTCTCCAACTGCAATCTGGCGCAGTGTTTCCGCATTTAAACGTTTCAGAAAACATTGGCTACCCTCTCCGCTGCACTGGGTTGAAGCCAAAGGCTATCGAAAAAAATGTAAGGGAAATAATTGACCGTTTCGCACTTTCGGAAGTAAGGAATCGACTTCCTGAATCTCTCTCAGGAGGCCAATTATCTCGAGTCGCACTGGCAAGGTCACTTATAAGTAAGCCTGACATTCTTCTCCTCGATGAACCCACTTCTTCTATCGACCTAGAAGCATCTACGTGGATCGGCGAATTTTTGAAGGATCTCCAAACGACATTAATCCTTGTATCCCATGACCCAATAGAAACATTTCTCATTGGAGAAAAAATGCTGGTGATCGATAACGGAAAAATTATTCAAAAGGGGACAACCACTGAGGTTGCTAGTCAGCCTGCCAGTTCATGGGTAGCAAAATTTCTTAACCTAAACCTACTCTCTGCCAACGCTAATGGTTTATCAGCAAGAATCGATGGGGGTGGGTCACTACGGCTAGCAGAACAATGTAAAGGGCCTGTCAATATTAGTTTTTCTGCTTCTGCTATTTCTCTCTACTTGGACCCGCCTGATGGATCTCCTAGAAATGTATGGGAAGTCACCGTTAAAACTCTCCACGCTGATAAAGAGATAGTTCGGGTAGGTATAACGGGACCCTTCGAAGCAACTGCCATGATCACACAAGAATCATTGCAACATCTCGATTTGCGACTGGGGACAAAATGTTGGGCGGCAATCAAAGCAAATGAACTCAATGTCATCCCTAAGAAAAGTTTGCGCTAAAAAGGAAGTCATGGAAGAGTTCACAACAGCTGACCTAGTTGACCAGTTCCCTGATAGCGAAGTTCTCCTACCTGGATTGATTGCATTTGGAGGGAAGGCATCTTTCTTCGGACGTGCCGAAACGGTCATAGCCCCTGAAGATAATTCTTTTGTCCGCAAAGCCTTAGAAAAGCCCGGAGAAAACCGCGTCCTTGTGGTCGATGGCGGTGGATCTACGCTTTGCGCCCTCTTAGGTGACCGGCTTGCACAATTGGCTGTCGATAACGAATGGGCTGGGGTTATCGTCCATGGCTATATTCGAGATTCGGAAGTGATGGCCGATATCCCGATCGGAGTTAGAGCACTTGGGACGACCCCAAGGCGAAGCGTCAAGCGAGAGCTAGGTTCCATTGGGGGGTCGGTTCATTTCCTCGGGACTACCATTACATCAAATTCATGGCTCTATATAGACAGCGATGGGATTGTAGTTGCACCGTCTAACCTGCTCCTTTAGAAATTTCTTCAAAAATATTTCAATAACTATTGACATGGGTGTAGTTACAAGGGTGTAATTATAGTCTGGCAAGTTTCTTAGACGGAACGGCTACTGCCAGATTCGAAGTTACGAACTGAATAAAGAAAACTTGAAGTTCATGACTCGAAGTCAGGGCCCGGTGAGAACTTGGGTCAAAGCTGGGGGATATTGAGGAGAAGAATCAGTGGCAATTTCTGAACCATCTGTAGGCACCGAAACCGAAGCTGACGTAGATGCGCTTCAAAATGGAGGAACTGCAGAAGGAGAAGTGGACCAAGCTATAACCGAGGTCCCCGACCTAGTAGATGCTCCAGCCAACCTCGCTTCTACTTTTGATGGTATTGAAGCAAGCCTCAGCATGCGTGTAAGAAAACGCAACGGTGACTTGGAAGAGGTCGATGTCAACAAAATCGTAAACGCTGTGGCACGATGCGCTGAGGGTCTGCAAGGAGTTGATCCCATGCGAGTTGCCACAAGAACAATCTCTGCACTCGCAGATGGAGCAACAACGCGCGAACTGGACGAACTGTCAATACGTACCGCTGCGGGTCTCATTGTTGAAGAACCCCGATATTCGCGTTTAGCCGGCCGCCTGCTTGCTACCTATATAGACAAAGAAGTCCGAAATCAGAACATTCCTTGGTTTACTGAGTCAGTCTCACGGGGTCACGAACTTGGGGTAATTGGCGACAACGCCATTGCTTTCGCGATGGAACATGCTTCAACTTTGAATGCGGCTATTGACTCTAGCAGAGACCAAAACTTTGAATTTTTTGGGTTACGGACCGTATATGACAGATACCTTCTTCGTCACCCTGAAACACGGGAAGTGATAGAGACTCCCCAGTTTTTTTTCCTTCGGGTCGCTTGCGGGCTTTCACAAAACGTAGACGAAACAGTTGCATTCTACGACCTTATGTCTTCCTTAGCGTACCTCCCCTCTAGCCCCACCCTCTTTAACTCTGGAACAACCCACCAGCAACTATCAAGCTGCTACCTTCTTGACTCCCCAGAAGATTCGCTGGAAGGTATATACAAGAAGTACACAGACATCGCCCAACTTTCAAAATTTGCTGGCGGCATTGGAGTCGCATGGCACCGCATTCGAAGCAAAGGCAGCCTCATACAAGGGACGAATGGCCTATCAAATGGCATAGTCCCATGGCTGAAAACACTCGATAGCTCTGTCGCTGCCGTTAATCAAGGAGGAAGAAGAAAAGGGGCGGCATGTATTTATTTAGAAACGTGGCATGATGATATCGATGATTTTCTCGAATTAAGAGACAATACCGGAGATCATGCTCGACGAACGCATAATCTCAATATCGCCAATTGGATTCCTGACCTTTTCATGACTCGCGTAGAGAACGATTGGCAATGGAGCCTCTTTGACCCGAAGAAGGTCCCTCACCTTACTGACCTTTTCGGAGAAGAATTCGAAAAAGCGTACATAGAAGCAGAAGAAGCTGGCCTATTTGAACGCCAAATCCCTGCTCGTGACCTTTATACAAAAATGATGAGAACCCTTGCCCAAACTGGTAATGGGTGGATGACTTTTAAAGATGCATCAAACCTCAAATGCAACCAAACAAGCAATGACACAAAGGCACTGGATGCATCGGATACGGCAAGGGTTGTTCACCTATCGAATCTGTGCACAGAAATCATCGAAGTAACAAACGACTCTGAAACAGCTGTATGTAATCTCGGTTCAGTAAATTTGGGGTCTTTCGTAACCAAAGAGGAAGAAGTGTGTTTTGATTACGAACAACTAGGAGCGACCGTACGCCAGGTTGTTCCTTTCCTCGATCGGGTCGTTGATATTAACTTTTACCCGATCGGTGAAGCTAGCACATCAAACAACCAATGGCGTCCTGTCGGGCTTGGTCTAATGGGACTTCAAGATGTGTTCTTTAAAATGGGAATACCCTTCGACTCCGACGCTGCAAGAGAAATATCACAGAGAATAAGTGAGGAGATTTATTTCAATGCTCTATGGGCTTCAACTGAACTAGCTGAAATAAACGGCCCTCATGATACTTTCGACTTGACTCGTGCGGCAAAGGGCGACCTCCAATTTGACTTGTGGGGCATTGACCCCACAGATCCAGAGAAGTGGCAGGAACTTCGAGACCGGATAAAGGAATTCGGATTGCGCAACTCTCTAATGATTGCTATCGCCCCGACGGCAACCATTGCTTCAATCGCCGGCTGCTATGAATGCATTGAACCACAGGTTTCCAATTTGTTTAAACGAGAGACATTGTCTGGCGAATTCATGCAAATAAACAAATACCTGGTCAAAGAACTTCAGAGCAGAGGGCTATGGGACGAAGAAATGCGTAAAAACCTGATACTCAATGAAGGATCAGTGCAAGATGTCGACCGAATACCGGATGATTTGAAAGAAATTTACAGGACAGCTTGGGAAATACCAATGAAATCCTTGATAGAGATGGCAGCTGGCCGAGGAGCCTTCATTGACCAGAGCCAATCTTTGAACTTATTCATGGAGTCCCCAACAATTGGAAAATTAAGTTCAATGTACATGTACGCATGGAAACAAGGCATCAAAACTACTTACTACCTCCGATCCAGGCCTGCCACCAGAATCAACCAAACAACAGTAGGCCCCACTCCAAACACTCCACCTGACGGAGAAACAAAAACGTTCACTGATGAGGAAACACTCGCTTGTTCTCTAGAGAACCCCGAGCACTGCGAATCCTGCGACTAAAAGAAAGGAGAGACTCTTGGCCATAACCGAAGATAGTGCTATTTCATTAACCCCTGAACCAGAGAAATCAGGAACCACAGAAGAACCTCCTCAAAATCTAGCCAGCAGGCCAAACAACATCCTTGACCCCGGCTTCAACCTCACACTTCGGCCAATGAAATACCCTCAATTCTTTGAGATGTATCAAGATGCTATTAAAAACACGTGGACAGTAGACGAAATTGATTTCTCCGATGATTTAGTAGACCTAAGAAAAATGCTACCGGCAGAAAAACACCTAATAAATCGGCTAATAGCTTTTTTCGCTACGGGAGACTCCATTGTCGCTAATAACCTAGTTCTCAATCTCTACCGGCACGTAAATGCCCCAGAAGCCAGAATGTACTTGAGTAGACAGTTGTACGAAGAAGCCCTCCATGTCCAATTCTACCTAACCCTTCTTGACAACTACATCCCTGACATAAAAGAAAGAGAGCAAGCATTTGCCGCTATAGAAAACATTCCGTCCATTAAGCAAAAAGGAGACTTCTGTTTCAAATGGATGGGAACTATGGAAAACCTTGATGAAGTTCGTTCTGAAGAAGAGCAAAGGACTTTCCTTCTAAACCTTATTTGTTTTGCTGCTTGCATCGAAGGATTATTCTTCTTCGCCGCTTTTGCCTATGTGTATTTTTTACGGAGTAAAGGGTTACTTAACGGACTTGCAGCGGGTACAAATTGGGTTTTCCGAGATGAAAGTTGCCATATGAACTTCGCTTTCGAAGTCGTAAATACCGCTCGCAAGGAACAACCCGAGCTATGGACCAACCAACTCATGGAAGATATCCGAAATATGCTCCAAGAAGCTGTCGAATGTGAAATGAAATTTGCAGAAGATGTTCTAGGCGGTGGAGTTAACGGCATGAGTCTGAAAGACACACGAGAATACCTACAATTTGTCGCAGACCAGCGGTTAATGCAGCTTGGGCTTGAACCGATATACCGTTCAAAAAACCCGTTTGATTTCATGGCTCTTCAAGATGTCCAGGAGCTCACTAATTTCTTCGAGAAGACCGTTACTTCGTATCAAGTAGGCGTCGAAGGAGACGTCACTTTCGACGAAGATTTCTAAAAATCTCCAGTCCCCCAACTGGACCAGACAAGCCCGGCGCCGTAAGGCGCCGGGCTTGGATACTTATACGTATACTACTCTATTCCATTAAAGGAAGTCAGAACACGATCTGCAGCAACAAGAGGAGTCACCGAACCGGCGTAAACTGACTTTTCGAGATTCTCTATGGTTTCAGCAATTTCAGGATTATCACGTAATCGATGAATGAGACGATCCTCCACCAAAGACCACATCCATCTAACCTGCTGATTTGACCTGCGAGAATCCCAATCCCCAGTAGTAGTCATCAGACTGTAATGATCAGTGATTTTTTGCCAAATAGCTTCAACCCCTTGACCAGTTAAACCCGAACATGTCATTACAGGAGGAGTCCAATTCGGATTCGTGGGAGTTAACAACTCTGTAGCCGACTGGTACTCTCGAGCGGCTTGCCTTGCCCTTAATTCATTTTCTCCATCAGCTTTATTCACTACCAACAAATCAGCAATTTCCAATACTCCTTTTTTGATGCCTTGTAACACGTCCCCAGCGCCCGGTAGGAGAAGAACAAGGAAGAAATCCACCATCTCGGCAACTCGGGCCTCACTCTGGCCAACTCCAACAGTTTCAACAAGAACAACGTCAAAGCCAGCTGCTTCAAGTACAACAATAGTTTCTCTAGTGTTTTTTGCCACTCCACCTAACAAACCAGATGCGGGAGAAGGGCGGATAAAGGCACGGTTATTTGATGAGAGCCGATCCATGCGAGTCTTA
>CAJWET010000043.1 GCA_913031515.1 uncultured Acidimicrobiaceae bacterium
GGAGTAACATTTAAGGCAACCTACGATGGAAGTCTTCACCGCTTAACGCCACAGAGTGCTGTTGACATTCAATATGCACTTGGAGCAGATATTCAAATGGCTCTCGATGTTTGCCCGCCCTTACCCTCAGACAAATCAGTCATCGAAACTGCGGTAGATAGAACTAGGCTTTGGGCGGAAGAAGCGAGAAAATATTTTTTGCTTCGTAGAGAGAAAGAAAATTTTGAAAATGCACAATTCGGTATTGTGCAAGGTGGTTTGGATCTCACGCTACGGCGGATATCAGGTGAACAAATCGTTGGAATCGGATTTGATGGTTACGCCATTGGAGGGCTCTCTGTGGGTGAAAGCCGCGTCGAAATGATTGAACCAATGGCTGTAAGTTTAGAAACTCTTCCAACTGACCGACCAAGGTACTTTATGGGGCTAGGTGATCCCGCTGGTCTCGTAGAAGCAGTCAATCTCGGTGTTGACATGTTCGATTGTGTTTGGCCAACCAGACTTGCTCGGCATGGAACAGCCTTAACATCGGAAGGGAGGATTAACTTGGGGGCAGCACGTTACGCCAAGAGCGAAGACCCTATAGATCCACAATTCCCTGAAAGCCCAGCAGCGCGTTGGTCTCGAGGTTATCTACGTCATTTGCTTTCAGTAGGAGAGCCAGCTGCGGGACGTCTTCTTACCCTCCATAATTTAGCTTGGTTGTTCAACATGATGGATCAAATGCGCCAGTCCATAGAAAAAGGCTCTTTCCAGAAATTTCGTAAAGAAATTCTTGAAATTTGGGCTTAGAAGCATCGGAAATCGCTAGGAAGATTGTTTTAATAAGGGATAATCGTTTGAACACGGTACCATTTGCGAACCGAAAGAATTATTTTCCGAAGATAGGATAGAGACTATGGGGATGCTATTTATTCCGATTTTACTTGTGATCATGTATTTCTTGATCCTTCGGCCCCAACAGAAAAGGATGAAACAACAGCGTGCAATGTTGAACGTTCTTGATGTCGGGGACGACGTTAGAACAGACTCAGGGATTTACGGCACGATAAGTGACCTTGATGGAGACACTGTTTTTCTAATGGTGGCTGATGGCGTTGAGATAAAAATCTCAAAAGCCTCAATTGCTGAAATGATAAAGTACGACGAGGACTGAACGAACTTCAGGCTATTCTTATGAAACAGCGATTTTTTGCCCCGCTAACATCGATAGTACTTATTGTTAGCGGCCTTCTTGTCTGGTCTTTAGTAGAAGGCAATTCGGTACTTTTGGGCTTAGACCTAAAAGGTGGAGCAGAAGTTGTTTTGGAGCCATCAATTGACACTGAACTTGAAGGCGATGAGCTTCGAGAAGCACTCGATCAATCGGTGGAGATCATTCGAAACCGAGTTGATGGTTTGGGCGTCGCAGAACCAGATATCACACGCCAATCGAATCGCATAGTGGTTCAACTCGCAGGAGTTGAAGACCAAGAACGAGCTTTGGATGTTGTGGGCCAAACCGCTGAGTTGCGGTTTCGGCCAGTATGCGGATTGCTTCCTGCTGAGCAAATCAATTTAGGCAATGATGGTGTATCCGATTCTGCATCAACACCGGAAGATAACGTCAGCGATAGTCCTATAGGTATTCAGCCATCCGACAGAGATGAGGCTCCCATTGAAGACACCCCTTCAGGGTCTGAAGACAATGCAAATACTATAAGCTCTGTGAGCACTCCAGATGGTATCGGATGTGAAAACCTAGGGTTCACTCTTACTGATGCATTAAGTATGTCCACGACACTTCCGGAAGAAGACGATGCAGAAATGCCTGTGATTCTTCCCGGGGTCAAGAATGAAGCGGGACAAATGACTAGCCGCCTAGTGTTAGGTCGAACCATGCTTACTGGAGCTGCTCTCGAAACAGCTGATGCTACCTTTCGGCCTCCGCAATGGTTGGTCTTGCCAATCTTTCGATCGGGGCAAGATGGTATAGATCTCTTTAATGCCGCAGCAAATCAGTGTTTTAACCAAACACCTGCCTGCCCGACTGGTCAATTAGCAATCGTCCTTGATGGAGTAACAGAATCAACTCCGAACGTGCAGACGCCATATTTTGAAAGAGATCAAATCACCATTAGTGGTGATTTCGATCAGGAGCGAGCAGAAGAAACAGCTTTAGTTCTGCGCTACGGTTCACTACCACTCGAATTCGAGACGCCTTCGAGCAGGATAGTTTCCGCTACCTTAGGGAAGGATTCTTTCGATGCAGGGGTCGTTGCTGGCATAGTTGGCTTAGCATTTGTGGCGCTCTTTATGTTCGCCTATTACAGGCTCCTCGGTTTAGCTGCAATTCTTTCCTTAGGGCTTTCTGGAACCATGCTTTGGATTGTCCTTGCTTGGCTGTCTACTACACAAAGTTTAGCCTTGACGCTAGCTGGCGTTGTAGGTCTTATAGTCTCAATAGGTACGTCCTTAGATTCAAACGTTGTTTATTTCGAACATCTTAAGGAAGACATCGGAAATGGTAGGACGTTGCGTTCAGCCGTTGATATGTCATTCCCTATCGCATTCAAAACTATTTTCTACGCAAATCTCGCTTCGCTTATAGGAGCGGGTATTCTCTATTTCCTTACTGTTGGTTCCGTACGAGGGTTTGCGCTTATGCTCGGGCTTGCTTCGATTCTCGATTTGGTTGCAACGTACTTCTTCCTCCGGCCTTTCGTAAAATGGATAAGTCTCTCCAACGCCTTGAGCAGTAGGCCATGGCTCTTCGGGCTTCCAGCGTATCAAGAAGGGGATTCATCATGAGTCGCCTCCGCCGTATGTATAGAAATGAAACTTCCGTTCCCTTCTCCGCACTCTGGAAGAGAATTTTGATACTGTCAGGTATTCTCATTACAGCTTCCGTTATCGGTCTCTTTGTTAGAAACTTAAATTTAGGGCTTGAGTTTGAGGGGGGAGGAGCCTGGGAAGTACCAGCAGGTGACGACTTAGAGGCAGATGAAGTTCGAGATGCCTTGCGTCCGCTTGGACTCGCTGATGCTCGGATACAAACCGGTGATGGTGTCCTGCGCGTTCGAACAGAACTGACGAAAGCAGTCCAGAATCAAATTGACGATGATCAACAAGTCGATACTGTTGAAAATGTCACAAAAGTACTTGCTGAACTTGTGAACCCGGAAAATCCTGATCTAAATTCTGTGAGCGTTTCGACTGCTGGACCCTCATGGGGGGCTGAAATCACAAATAAAGCGGTCAAGGCCCTCATAGTCTTCTTTATTATCATTGCGCTCTACATTACGGTTCGCCTACGTTGGGAAATGGCTGTTGGGGCGTTGGTGGCAGTTGCGCATGACATCGTGATTACGGTAGGTATCTATGCGATTTTCCAACTTGAAGTGACCCCGGCCACGGTAATTGCCTTCCTAACAATCATGGGGTATTCGTTGTACGACACCCTTGTAGTCTTCGACAAGGTTCGTGATAACGAACATCGGTTGGTGAATGCAAAACTAAATTACCGCGAAGTAGTTGATCAAGCTCTTAATCAGGTGTTGATGAGATCTGTGAATACCAGTATCACTTCCGTCCTTCCGGTGGTTTCTGTTCTGATTATCGGAGCAGGAGCAATGGGGGCGGTTACGCTCCGCGAATTTGCACTGGCGCTTTTAATAGGTCTCCTCATAGGAACATTGTCTTCACTATTCGTTGCTGCCCCTATCGCAACTTGGCTACGAGAGAAATTTGGCAATGAAGGAACAGATAAGAGCCGTTCATACCGCTTAAGTGAGGCTGTGAAGAGAAGAAACTCAGGATCCTCAACGAGTTCCATCCAGCCAGTAAATCCGTCAATCCCGCCACGGCCACGAAAAAACAAACGACGATAATCGTACATTAGGTCTACCTAGGAGAGAAATGGAACTCTCTAACTACATTGATACAATTCCAGATTTTCCTCGAGACGGAGTTGCATTTAAAGACATCACACCTCTGTTGAGGGATCAAACTGCATACAGTTTCGCGCTCGACAAAATAGAAGAAAAATTTTCTGGAACTAAGATCGACTATATTGCTGGGATAGAAGCTCGCGGTTTCCTGTTTGCTTCAGCGCTAGCTGATCGGTTGAATTGTGGCCTCATCCCCGTACGAAAGGCAGGAAAACTCCCCGGCGACGTTCTCACCGAAAAGTATCAGTTGGAGTATGGAAGTGCGGCACTTGAGATACGGAAGGATAGTGTTCCATCCGGAGCTCGAGTGTTAATAGTTGACGATGTTTTAGCGACCGGCGGTACAGCTATATGCGCGGCTAACCTATTTCAAGAGATAGGAGCTGACCTAGTAGGGTTTGCCTTCATTATCTCACTTTCTTTTCTCAAAGGAGAACAAAAACTAGATGCTTATAGAACTGTTATCCTAGTGAGATATGAATAAGAAACGGAAATGGCTGATTTAGGGAAATGAGTAGTGTCATAAGCAAGATCAGTCTTTGGGACAGGGTAGAAACAGGGCAAGCTTCTGAGCTAGATCAGGTACTTACCGTTTTCGAATCTCATCACCCAGACCAAACCGACACCCTTATAAGAGAAGCTTATGAGTCAGCTTGTGATGCCCACCATGGACAAATGCGTAAATCCGGGGATGCCTACATAACTCATCCAGTTGCTGTCGCTGGAATCATTGCTTCCCTTGGTCTTGATGAAGCGACGGTGGTTTCAGCTTTACTTCATGACACAGTCGAAGACACCGGAGCAGGGTTGGAAGACATAAAAAATAAATTTGGAGTAGAAATTGCATCGATCGTTGATGGGGTCACGAAATTGGATCGTATTAAATTCGATACTAAAGAAGCCCAACAGGCAGCATCGATGAGGAAGATGCTAGTCGCTGTAGCCAAGGACCTAAGAGTTCTAATAATAAAGCTTGGGGATCGACTGCATAATATGCGAACGATTGCATCTTTACCACAGTGGAAACAACACCGAATCGCAACTGAAACTTTGGACATTTATGCTCCGCTTGCACATCGACTCGGGATGCAAGAATTAAAGAACGAATTGGAAGATCTAGCTTTTGCAACAATCCACCCCAAAAGATATGCAGAAATTGATCAGATGGTTGCCGCAAGAGCCCCAGAGCGAGATATCTATCTCAGTCAAGTCCTTTCAGATGTCCAAGCTAGGCTTGATGAACTTCATATTGGTGCCGAAGTTCGAGGCCGGCCAAAACATTTCTGGAGCATTTACGAGAAAATGGTTCTGAAAGGGAGAGAATTTGATGATATATATGATCTTGTTGGAATTCGTGTCATTGTAGATTCAGTCAAAGACTGCTATGGGGCGTTAGGGTCGATCCATGCTACTTGGCATCCGGTGCAAGGCAGATTTAAAGACTATATAGCGATGCCGAAATTCAATCTGTACCAGTCTTTACATACGACTGTTATTGGGCCACAAGGGAAACCTTTGGAAGTTCAGATTCGAACCAAAGAAATGCATCATCGCGCAGAACATGGAGTTGCAGCTCACTTCAATTACAAAGGGGATCAACGCGATGAAATGACATGGTTTACGAGGATTGTCGATTGGCAGCAAGAAACTGAAGACCCAAGTGAATTCATGTCCAATTTGAAGCTGGATTTAGACCATGATGAAGTATTCGTCTTTACCCCAAACGGTGAGGTCGTGACCCTTGAAACTCAAGCAACCCCGGTTGATTTTGCCTACACCATACACACAGAAGTAGGACATTCTTGTAGAGGAGCGCGTGTCAATAATCGGTTAGTCCCTCTCGATACCCTTCTTGAATCAGGTGATACGGTTGAGATCCTCACCAGTAAAGCCGAAGGGGCAGGCCCATCTCAAGATTGGGTCAGGTTTGTCAAAACCCATAGAGCTGCAGCGAAAATCAAACAGTGGTTCTCAAGAGAACGCAGAGAGGATGCGATAGACCATGGTCGTGAAGCACTGGTAAAAGTTCTCCGCAAGGAGGGACTTCCCGCCTACAAATTGCTGAACAGCGCGTCCATCATAGAGGTAAGTGAACTTTTGAACTATCAAGATGCTGATTCTCTGTTTGCGGCTATTGGTGAACAGCATGTAAGTGCAAAAAGTGTTGTTGGAAGATTATTAAATCACTTTGAGGAATCAGACGAGACAGATGATCTTGCGGCAGTATTACCAACACATCGTGAAAGACAAGTCGGCCGAGCTAAAAGACGTCGAGAGAGCAAAGTCGGGGTTATCGTTGAGGGAGTTGACGACATAATGGTTCGACTAGCGAAGTGTTGTACACCTGTTCCACCAGATGAAATAATGGGCTTCATAACACGCGGGCGAGGTGTTTCCATTCACCGAAGCGATTGCGCAAACGCGGTTTCATTATCTATGGGCCATGCCAACAGGTTGATCGATGTGGAATGGGATGATGATAGTGATGGGACATTTGTTGTCTCGATCGAAGTTAAAGCTTTCGACCGAACTAGACTTTTAGGAGACGTATCTAACGTCCTTTCTGAGGCTAGAGTAAATATCCTTCGATGCTCTACCCGAACTGGAGCGGATCGCATCAGTATCATGAATTTTGAATTCGAAATTGGCGACAGCCGGCACCTTGATTGGCTCTTGAACCTGATACGTCAGATTGATGGAGTTTATGACGCCTATCGGGTTATGTCCGGACATCAAGCCCAGTTGTAAAAACCGTAGTAAGTGCACAAAGATCTAGATTAGGGTAAAGACACTTTCCGACATTGGAGAGTCAAAGGGTTTACAGATGAAATCAAGTGGTATTCGCCAAACTAAGTTCAGCAAAGTCCGTCAAAGGGGGTATAGGATTTCCGAAGTTGACCGACTCTTGAAAAAGGTAGCCCTACATGTCCAAAAAGGTGATACCTCTTCATTATCCAACGAATTGAGTAGCGCCCAATTTACAATAACGAAACGGTCGGGATATAGCCCTAAAGAGGTCGATGACCATCTCGATTCCTTGCTTGAAAATCACGATTCCTTCACAGAGAGAACGAAGAGCCATCAGGAGCAGTTGTCTAAACGATCAACATTCAATCGCTCTAAACCCAAAAATGTACCAAAACAAGACCATCGTCCGATTGTTGAAAGTCATAAATTACGAAACTTGGCCCCTCCGGTCGTAAGTGGGGTTGGGTACGACAGCGATGAAGTGGATTATTTTCTTTCTATAGTGGCCGATTCGCTTGAGAGATTTGAAAATGCTCAAGGGAAAGATCTTGATGAATTACGGGCGGATCAGTATCTACATCGGGCCGAACAGAAGCCTCTATTGGCCGGAGACCAAGTCAGATATGCGCTTTTTAGCGTCTCCGACAATGGAGGTTACGATATGTTGGGGGTAGATGCCGCAGTAAATCGGTTAGCAGAAGCTCTAGATTTTCATTGGAGTAGAACTTCGTGATATGGCGCCAACTCTTTGAAGTAGGTCGGCCGTTTACTAAATATCACATTCGACCCTAGATCGCTCCTGTAGTCTTTTCGAATGAGCAAATCTTACTTTCAAGCCCCCCGTGGAACCCGCGACATACTTCCAGATGAATCGGGGAAATGGCAATTGATCCTTAATGCCTTTGCAAACTTAGCAACACGATTTGGGTATGGGCAGGTCATTTCTCCGATCTTTGAAGATGTTGGTGTTTTTCAACGGATTGGCGAAAACACAGAAATTGTTTCTAAAGAGATGTTTACGTTTCAGGACAAAGATCCAAAGACACCACAGAACCTCGCGCTGAGACCTGAACTAACTGCAAGTATTTGCAGGGTCTTTGCCCAACACCGTCCTACTACGCCATGGAAAGTTTGGTATGAGGGGCCTCAATTCCGCTACGAGAAGCCACAAGCAGGGAGGTACAGGCAATTTGTTCAAGTAGGTGCAGAAATTATCGGAGAGAATGACCCTGCAGCTGATGTAGAGATAATTTCACTAGCTTGGAGGTTTTACGAATTAATCGGTTTGAAAAATGTTTCCCTTCTTTTGAACACGCTTGGAGATTCTGAAACTAGGGCTACCTACAATCGCGAACTATTTTCATACCTTTCAGAGAATGCTGACAACCTTAGTCCCGAGTCGAAGAACACACTGACGAAAAACCCTCTCAGAGTGTTGGACTCCAAAAGAGAAGGAGATCTTCAAGTAATTAACAATGCACCGACTATCCAAGACTTTCTTAATTCAGAAGATAAAGATCATTTTGATTCGGTTTGCGATGGGCTCAACTCTGTCAACATACCTTTCTCAATAACACCACGATTGGTACGCGGTCTCGACTATTACACACGAACCACATTTGAATTCGTGGCCGATGAACTAAAGACGGCACAAAATGCTATAGGTGGAGGCGGGCGGTATGACGGTCTTGTCGAAGAACTGGGGGGGCCTCCCACCCAAGGTATTGGGTTTGCACTAGGCGTTGACAGAATTTTACTTGCTTGTGAATCAGAGAGATTAGAACTTGGCACCCGGAAACCTCTCGATGCATTCGTCGTAGACCTCACTGGTGGGACACATGCTACTCAGATCGCTGATGAACTGCGGCACTCAGGATTAGGAGTAGATCGTAGTTTTGGAGGTCGGTCAATGAAAGCACAGATGAAAGTAGCGGATCGTTCTGGTGCCTTATATGCAATTATTGTTGGAGATGATGAACTTGAAAAAAATGAAGTTACCCTTCGAGACTTACGAGGAGATGGAACTCAAGTGCGGGTATCAAGAAGCAACTTGAAAAGCACCTTACTTGACAGCATGAAAAGAAGGGACTCCTAGTGACAATGCGAACACATTACTGTGGTGAGTTGCGCTCAACTGACGTTGGTTCTCATGTAACAGTCTGTGGGTGGGTTGACACTCGACGAGTCCATAGTGAGCACTTGGCGTTTATCGATTTACGTGATCACACCGGGATAGTGCAATGCGTTGTTGATGAGAAACTAGATCTTCGATCTGAGTATGTTGTAGCGATTTCTGGAACTGTTCGAACTAGATTCGAAGGTAAAAGCAACGAAAAGTTAGATACTGGAGAAATTGAAATTGGTGATTGCGAAGTACAAGTCTTATCTATTGCAGAACCGCCCCCGTTCCCTATGCATGAGCGGACAGAAGTCGATGAAAACATCCGACTCCGACACCGGTACGTGGACCTTCGGAAATCAAGAATGCAGAAGAATCTTCGAACAAGAGCAAAAGTAAACAGTGCTATCCGTTCGGCGATGGAAAGGCAGGGTTTTGTCGAAGTCGAAACACCCATGCTTATAGCATCCACTCCCGAAGGGGCTCGGGATTTTGTTGTCCCTTCTCGGCTAAACCCTTCGAATTTCTATGCCTTACCACAGAGTCCTCAAATTTTTAAGCAATTGTGCATGGTCGGAGGAATAGACAGGTATTACCAGATAGCTAGGTGCATGCGCGATGAAGATTTACGCGCAGACCGGCAATTTGAATTCATGCAATTAGATATGGAAGCGAGCTTTGCAACACAGGAAGACATCCTTAACTTTGTTTCTGAAGCTATTAGAGATTCTACCGAAGTAATAACTGGTTTTCGGCCTGGGGAAATACCACACATGACATGGAGTGACGCTATGGAGCGTTACGGGTCTGACAAGCCTGACACTCGATTCGGTATGGAATTGGCTGACCTGACTGAAATCTTCGTAGGGACTGAAGCGAATGTATTCAAAGTCGATTGTGTCAAAGGAATCCTCTATAAAGGGGGTTCTGATGTTTTGGCACGAAATGCAATTGATGCTTTGACAGAAAAATGTCAGAGCTGGGGGGCTAAAGGGCTTGCATGGTTCAGAGTTGGGGATGGAGCTAGTCTTGAAGGCGCTTTGACAAAGTTTATGTCGGATCAAGAGATAGAAGGCATTTGTTCCAATCTGGATGCAGATGAGGGAGATATGATTTTAATGGTTGCTGACAAGAGAAAGGTCGTCAACCATGTCCTAGGTCTCCTTCGCATAGAAATAGGAAGGCCACC
>CAJWET010000044.1 GCA_913031515.1 uncultured Acidimicrobiaceae bacterium
CTCGAGCGGGAGTGTCGATACCATATCGGGACCAGAACCAGCCGCCAGCTCGTGCTGGCATGGCAGGAGTTCCCATCCATGACGGATCTTCGTACGTCCTCCACAGATCACCTTCATGTCCACGCACGTAGTTCCACCCGCCGAAATCAACATGATAATTTTCCCCTCCGGTTTCAAAAAGGTGCGGATGGTCGGTGGCGAGGTAGGAGACAACCCCCTTATGGCCGAGAACACGGGTGATGGGTTCTTCCCAAACTTCAATTGACCCCCATGGTTTCCATAGAAAGTCCAATGCCCCGCAGAGAATATCATGACGTGCTGGCATGCAAGGAAGAGAACCGGTGACATGGTTGGTGAAGCGTGTGGCGTGTTGGGCGGCGAATCGATCAAGATTGGGTGTTTCGAACTCTTCACTTCCGTAACAGCCGAGGAGGTGTCGATTAAGAGAGTCGAGAAGAACGACGCAAGCATTTTTTACCGGGGTCTGTTCTCTAGTCAAAGATCCTCCCTCGGGTCGATGATGTGGACCGTCTCAAGCTGCGGTATTTTTTTCTTGACTGCTTTCAAAACCACCTGAGTTAAGAAAGCTGCTGGCATAACGCATTCTTCGCAGTCTGCATCTTTAAGTATCAGTTGTAGCGTGACCTCAGAACCCGTTGAAGACACGACGGAGACGTCACCTCCATCAAGAGCTATTAGTTCTCGGGTGACCTCAGCTACGGTATTTCCAGTATCAGAGTCGTTAATCATCATGGCTCATATCATCGGTTGGTATCTTGATTCCTTCAAGATTACCCGGCCGTGTCCGCGAAAGAAAAGCACCTGCATCCGCAATGATGAACTGGCCGGTAATGGATCGGGCAAGATCACTGACGAGGAAAGTGGACAAACGCCCGAGTTCGTCATGATCGACCATTTTACGTAACGGAGCAGAAGCGGTGAGTTGCTCTATTCTTTCCTCTGTGAACGCAGCAGCAACTGTTTCAGTCAATGTAGTTCCCGGTGCGATAGCGAGAACTCTTATACCGGCGGGGCCCAGTTCAACAGCCATCGAAGTAACCAGATGGTTGATTCCGGCTTTCGCGGCGGCATAGGCAGAGTTAAACGGTGAGGGCCGTGTCGTCTCACCAGAAGTGACGAACAAAATGACTCCACCGTCGCCGCTGGTCATAACTTCAGCCTCAGCTCTCCCGCAGAGAGCAGAGAGTGTTAAGTTCTGATCGATTATGTCTCGCCAGTCATCGCCCCGGTATTCTGTGAAGGGTTTCAAACCTCTTCCATCGGGGATCATTCCGATATTATTGACAGCAATGTCGAGGCCACCGAACGTTGCGACGACGTGATTGACCATCTCATCAATTGCGGCGTCATCACGGCAATCAGCGATAGCTGAAATGGCAGAACCCCCTTCATCACGGATTTCATCAACGACCGCTTGCGCATGTTTTTCTCGAATGTCGTTGACTGCGACTGCAGAACCAGCGCGGGCAAGCCAGCGGGCGATTTCACGCCCTATCCCAGCGCCAGCTCCCGTCACTAGAGCCTTTTTCCCTGACAGGTCAATAGAGACCGCCATAGCTACGCCGCCCCCGTTAGAAGTTGGATCGTCGTTTCGACCGCTTCATCAGCCCATTTGAGAACTTTTTCTTCTTTGGTTCCACCCAAAGGATGGCCGACCTCGAGAATACGAAGGTCTGGATGCCCCAGTGATAATGCTACCTGTTCTGTTAGCGATCGGAACTCGCGAGTAGTCACAACGACTGTGGGTATTCCCAGAGTTTCTAGCTGCACGGCATCATGGACACTCCATGAGGTACAACTCCCTCAATCGGCTGAACCAGTAAGGACAATTTCTACTTCCTTGGTCAATTTTCCCATGACCTGATCAGGGGCGGCGAGAGCAGCGTTCTTTGTTTCGACAGTGACAAGTATCGCCTTAGTCCGTTCTTCAAGGCGGGTAGCCAACCGGTTGAGGAGTATTCCAGCATTGGGTTTAGTGTTGTCAAGGACCCCTATTCTCTTTCCGGATAGGACAACCGGTGATGGGGCAAGGTTCGTTTGCGGTTCCCCAACATGTCCTTCTGGTGTGTAAATCTGCATCCGTAATCTCCGAAAGAATATATTAGGCGATGATTGGGACCGTGACGCTCTTCGTCATCCCCCAACTCGGTATTATCGAACTGTGTTTTCCGGGCCCGCCAAGAACAAAAACCTTTATATTGGCAGGGTGGCTTGTCATTGGTATGGAGTCGTCGTCCCGCAAAGCATGCTGCCATGATTCCCACGCTCGTAATTCAAAAGCTTCTCTTGCCTCTCCAACATTGACAACGGCTCTATGAAAGAGGTAAGAAGCTATATCGCTTCTGCTCCAACCATGGTCAGCGCATACCACCGCATGCTCAGGGCATAAGGCGATAAAGTATTCTCCCTGGCTGATCGGGGCGTTATTCTGTCCCCACGAGCACATTGCGGAAGCAATCTTGTCCAGAATAGGCGCTGGCTCTGAGGATTCCATATCGTGCACGTTGTGCGGGGCTTCCCCACAGTGGATAGTGACAGCGGACTCGGCATCCACCCCAGTAGTTGACGCGTAGCTTCCCCACGGTGACTCTTTCAAATTCTCGGCGACACAATAGGTATATTTTGCAGGTCCGCCTTGAGTGGAGGCATCGCCGTTTCCAGGGGTCGCTCCTGCGATATGGAGAAGAATCAATCTCAAAGCTCTCCCTGTTGCCGCATTCGAAATGTTTCCGGGGCCAAAGGCGCCAAGTCCTCCGTTGTAGTCTGCATCATCTGCGTATTTCCCGTGAACGATCAAAAGAGGAGCGACACAATGCGTTGTCGCATTAACACCACGCAGATTCAATTCAGGGGCACTCAAGGCACGAACCGCTGAGATAAGGACAGGAAGATGCTTAGGGGAGCAACCTGCTAGTACTGCGTTAACCGCAATTGCTCTCCGAGTTGCCTCACCTGACCGCGGCGCAAGCGTAGCAATAACTTCATCTGGGTCTACATCCCCAAGGAACGAAAGCATCTCTTCGACCCTCTCCGGAGTAGGCGCCACCAGTGGGAGTCCATCGCCCCATCCACGAACAGCGTACGCTTCTGTCACCATGTAAGGGTCATCGCCGGAGATATCCATCATTTCCAATATGTCTAATACCATTAGACATAAGTCTGATACAATTAGATACAATTTACAACCTGTACCCCAAAAAAAAGAAAGAATCCCATGGCGGCACGTATCGGAATCTCAAAAAGCCAAGTCATTGACGCAGCTGAGGAAATCCTTACCGAGAAGGGAAAATTGGAGGAAGTATCCTTATCTCAAGTGGCCCACAAGACAGGAATCCGCGTCCAATCACTGTATGCCCATGTAGATGGGATGAATGGACTACGGAGAGAAATCGCCCTGCGAAGCCTTGAGCAACTTACAAATACAGTTACAGAAGCAGCTGTAGGGCGCTCTGGTCTCACCGCTGTAGAAGCCATTCTCCAAGCACAACTCACATTCGCCCTCACACGTCCAGGGTCATTTGCGGCAACAATCCATCCCCCCGGAGATGATCAAGAACTCCTTGACGCCATAGCAGCCGTACAACGACCGCTAGACCTTGTACTAGAGCGACTGGAAGTCGTTGACCCAGAACGAACTCACTGGACCCGTCTTGTCTTGTCGTCCATTTACGGGTTTTCGTTACTTCATCGAGATGCGCAATTGACGCTTCCAGTAGCTTCAGAGGATAGTGCCAACCATCTAATCCGAGTGCTGATATCTCAACTAGAGGCGATAACTCCTGATAGTGGGTAATCGAGACTTCTCAGTCTATGTTTTCGCCTGATAATCTACAAAGGTATACATATAGAGCCATTAAATAGGAATTCGATTTACAGGAGGCCGGATGACATCAAAACCCGACCCATTGTTAGAAGGAACGAAGGCTCCGGCATTCAGGTCTAAAACTTTCACCGGTCAAGAAGTAAAACTCTCCGATTATAAAGGCCGGTATCTCGTTCTTTATTTCTACCCGAAAGACAACACCACAGGATGCACAAATCAAGCAAAGAACCTTCAGAACAATCTGGGAAAACTATCTGCGAAATACATTGAAGTGGTTGGTGTCTCACCCGACGACAACGAAAGCCATCGACGGTTTGCCGAAAAACATGGATTGTCATTTCCTCTTCTAGCAGATCCAGATCATAAAATCATTTCAAAATATGGGGTATGGGGAGAAAAAAAGAATTATGGGAAGATCTATATGGGCTTACAACGTACGACTTTCTTGATAAACGGCAAAGGTGTTATCGAGCATGTCTTCAAAAGGCCAAAAACAAGTGAGCATGCTGAAGAAATTCTCTTAAGGTTTGACGCCTAGAAAATGTTGGATTTTTCCTTCACGTCTGAGCAACTTTCACTTCAAGTGAGAGCTCGTGAAGTTGCCCAGAAAGGGATAAAGAAATTTGGACGATTCAACGACAGTTGGATTAACGGCTTCTCCAAGGAATTTGCTCGCGTTTTGGCAGAGGAAGGATGGATTGGTATGGGATGGCCAAAGAAATATGGCGGCCACGAACGGCCTCCGATCGATCGTGTTATTGTCGCTGAGGAAATGATTGCTGCTGGCGCCCCCATCGCAGCAATGTGGTTTGCGGATAGACAGATGGGGCCTGCAATTATTTCTTATGGAACGGAAGACCAAAAGGCCGAATACCTCTCTGGCATGCTTTCAGGTGAAGCTACTTGGTGTATCGGAATGAGTGAGCCTGATGCAGGGTCCGACCTGGCCTCTTTGGCTACATCAGCTAGTAGAGATAGAGACGAATTTGTGGTTAATGGTCAAAAAATCTGGACTAGTTTCGGCGCCGTTGCAGATTACTGTTATTTGATTTGTCGAACAAATGCGGGTGGGCCTTCCCATAGGGGGATATCTGAACTAATAGTTCCAATGGATCTTCCGGGGATAGAAGTACGACCGGTCACTGACATGACTGAAAATCGACATTTCTGCGAAGTCTACTTCACAAATGTTAGAGTCCCAGTTGAAAATCTTGTTGGCGTGGAAGGTGAAGCTTTTAAGCAGACCATGCGCCAACTTGAACATGAACGGGGCGGAATAGACAGACTTGTTTCCAATAAGGCCCTCTACCAGGAAGCACTAAAATACGCCGACAAAACCGACCCAAGGATCAGACAAGAAATCAGTGCAATCGAATCTAGGTACCGGATAGGGAAACTACTTGTATATCGTGAAGTTCTTCGTCAGGCTCCAGCTGGATTCAGCGCGGCCACAAAATGTTTTTGCACCGAACACGAATGGAGGGTTGCTCAATTTGTTAACCGAGTCCTCGGGCCAAAAGCTCTTCTCGATGATCAAATTACGAGAGGGCTGGCATACGCACCTGCGTACACGATTATGGGCGGGACATCGAATGTTATGCGAAATATTCTTGGAGAAAGATTCTTGGGACTTGACAGAGAACCGAGAGAATAGAGAATAGAGAAGGACGGTATCTGTGGAGGGAGGTAGAGATGTACGAAAATCTTTTTGAACCTATTGAGGTTGGGCCGATTACTATACCTAACCGTATTGTGAGGTCAGCTCACTCAACGGCGCTTCCGCTTAAACGGTTAATTGCCTACCACGAAGCTAGAGCAGTTGGGGGAGTGGGGATGAGCACGCTGGAAGCAACTGGTGTGCACCTCTCATCACCCGCCATGAGAAGCATCATCCCATTACACGATGATTCCGTTGTCCCTTTCTACAAAGAATTGACAGAGGCTCTGCGACCCCATGGGATGAAGATGCTTCAGCAGATTTACCATCCAGGATCTGCGCGAGCCCCTGGGAAAGGGACATTCCAAATCTCAGCTAGCGCTATCCCCAATCCAATAGCTGGGGGGATACCAACGGAAATGACGATCCCCATGATAGAAGAAATGGTCGAAGCCTTTGCTGCGGCAGCTCGGCGTTGTCGAGACGGGGGGCTTGACGGAATAGATGTTCATGCTTCAAGCGGATACCTAATCGAACAGTTTCTATCACCTGCAACCAACATCCGTACTGACCACTATGGAGGGTCACTGGAAAATAGGATGCGGTTCCTTATGGAGATAATCCACGCAATAAGAGCTGAAGTTGGAACGGACATTTGTGTTGGTATCCGATTACCTAATGAGGAGTACATCCCCGGAGGGCTTACAGCTGAAGATAATGCGGAAATAGCAAAAATAGTTGAGCCATATGTTGACTATATTTCACTCCATATGGGTTCTTATTGGCGATTTCATAAACTCCTCTCACCTATGGATGACCCATTAGGTCATGAAATGCCCTCAAATGAACCGATTACAAAAGTAATTGAGAAACCAACGATTGTTGTCGGCAGGATTATGACATTGGATCATGCCAGTTCAATTGTCGAAGAAGGGCAAGGAGATATGGTTTCCATGGTTCGAGCTCTGATAGCCGACCCTGGGTTGGTGAATAAGGCGAAGAATGGGAATTCCGAACTTATCAGGCCATGTATCGGATCAAATTTTGGTTGTGTCGGTCAAATAATGTCTTCTGGGAAACTTGGATGCGTCGTTAATGTTGCAGCTGCGAAAGAGTCGGAAGTTTCTTTCGAACCAGAAGGGAAAACAAAAACCCCCGAGAAAATTCTGATAGTAGGAGGTGGGCCTGGGGGGCTAGAGGCAGCTAGAACAGCGGCAATACGTGGTCATGAAGTGCATATCCACGAAGCAACGAAACAACTGGGTGGGCAAGTTTCAATTGCCGCCACGGCGCCACATAGGTCAGATCTAGGAGCGATTACCTCATGGTTGGCGAACGAGATGGAACGATTAGAAGTAAATGTCCGAGTGAATTCACTAGTCGATCCCGATACAGTCCGCGAACTACGTCCGGACAGAGTAATAATTGCGACTGGATCAACCCCTCGCCGAGACGGGTTTCAGCTAACGACGCCTGTGTCGCCTCTTCGTGGATACGATTTGGAGCACGTGTATACGAGCTGGGATGTATTTGGTTTCGGAGGCCGAGCGAACATTGCAAGCCCAGCAGTGGTTTTTGATGATACTGGAACATTCGAAGCTATTTCTGTGGCAGACCAGCTGCTCCAAGAAGGGGCGAAGGTGACCATGGTCAGTAGATATGAAAGCCTGGGAGCATCTCTACCATATCCTCCTGCGACAGTTGAAGCAGCTAAGGAACGTCTAATGTCTCAAGATTTTGACTTCGTCGGAAGTCACTATTTGCAAGCAATCACTGAAGATGAAGTCCTGATCGGAGTGCCATTTACTGAACGCCGACGGGCACTCGAAGCAAAAATGGTTGTCATCGTTACCTATAATCATCCGAATAGAGAACTGGCCGACTGCTTGATTGAAGAAATTCCGGAATTAAATGGGAAGGTGCATCTAGTTGGTGATGTTTCTGGAACAAATGGCGTTCAGGCAGCTATTCATCAGGCGGCTAACCTTACTCGGTCGATTTAGGTACGGCGGTGGGGAATTCAACTGAAGGAGTGGCCTTTAGTCTCAATGACAGCCGTTTTCAAAGTTCCCCGGGAGAGGTAATGGCCGAACTTAGGGAAAAATGTCCAGTGCATTTTTCTGAAGTACCATCAGCTTACTTCACCATTTCACGTGGGAATGATGTCATGAATGCCTTACGAGATGAGATGACTTGGTCGTCTATCTATGGCCCCGGCTTAGCATACAATAAGTCTGGAGACGGCGTCCTTGTATCAAGCGACCCGCCTGAGCACACTCGAGAACGTTTAGCGATCTCCCGTATTTTTCAACCAAGCGCCATCAACAAAATGGAAGATGATATCAGATCTCTAACCAACCAGCTCATAGATGGCTTCGGTGAAAAGAATGCCTGTGACTTGATTAAAGATTATGCAATGCCGATACCTCTAACTGTAATGTGTTGGTTGCTCGGAACTCCAATAGAGGATATTGATAGGTTCCGTAGGTGGGTTTTACCCATGGCTGAAGCTGTCGCATATTCTGGCGGACGCGAAGCCAGCGATGAGGTAAGACTGGCATATAGTAATTTTTTCGAGTATTTCGGAAGCCACATAACAAAGAGAGCAAATACTTTGTCAAGCGGCGCTATGGTGCCCGATGATTTATTGACACAGTTGCTAACGGTCGAAAGAGGAAATGAGAGACTAACCCATAAGGAAATTTTGGGGTTTTGCCAGTTTCTGTTAGTAGCGGGTTCTGCGACGACGACGCTTCTAATCGGGAATGCTGTTTATCGCCTTTTAGAGTTTCCGGAGCAGATGCAGAAATTGCAAAAAAAGAAGGATCTGTTACCGAACGTAATTGAGGAAAGCTTACGATATGACGCTCCTGTGCATGGCCTTTTTCGGACTAATACTTGTCCAGTTACTCTTCACAATGTCGATATTCCTAGTAATTCGAAGGTCTATATGATGTTTGGCTCAGCGAATAGAGATTCAGATCTATGGGAGGACCCTGACGAATTCAACATAAGTCGAAAACTAGACGACCTCAAGAGACACACAGCGTTTGGGGTTGGTACGCACTATTGTCTCGGAGCCCCGCTTGCACGACTAGAAGCGACTATCGCGCTACAGACGCTACTTACGCGATTGCCATCCATGAGCCTTAACGGGACTCCTAAAAACGTAAAGGCAGAGGTTCTAAATGGGTTCGAGGAACTCCCTGTTTCCTGGGGTGATAGACCTAAGTAACCAAGTTAGGAGTCAGGCTCTATGCGGAATTTCTCAGCTGATTCAAGGATTAGTTTGTAGAGGTCATCGTATGCATCCAAAGCGAGAAGGTCGGGTCGTTCTGACCGAACATTGTCAGGGGCTCGAAAGAGAAATCCCCTATCTGCTGCGTCAATCATTGAGAGATCATTATATGAATCGCCTGCAGCGATTACTTTGTAATTGAGTTCTTGAAAGGACGTTACGGCTTGTTTTTTTTGATCTTGGACTCTCGGTTGGAAGTCTAGAATGCTCCCATCGTCAGAGAGATTCAGTTTGTGGCAAAGTAGTGTCGGATTATCCAATTGCTCCATAAGCGGTCCGATGAAGTCTTCGAATGTGTCTGAAAGTAAGATAACAGGAAATTCCGCTTGTAGTTTGTGGAGGAAGTCCTTTGAACCTTCTAAAGGTGATAAGAAGGAAATAACTTCCTGAATGTCTTCTATCCCTACGTTATGCTCGTGTAGAATATCCAGACGCCCATTCATGAGCAACTGATAATCCGGTTCATCTTTCGTCGTCCGCTTTAATGAGTCGATTTCTAGACTTTCCGCAAGGGCAATCCAAATCTCTGGTGTGAGGACCCCTTCGACATCTAATACCACAAGACACTGCTTGGGAGGGGTCGAAGACATAATGTATTACCTTTCAAAGAAAACTATTTGCGATCTCCTAGCCAAGAGCAAACTACTCATAGACTAGACTTCCTTATTCTATGCCTCTAACGGCTGCACTCATCGTCTTCCCTCACTTTCCCGAGTTGAGGTAGGAGATAGAATTGTTCCATGGAGACTACAAAAGAAAATTCCACCCAAGTCATACTCGGTTTGAACTGGCACGAAGATACGCCCATGATTCGTTTCCGTATAGGTAGTGAAGCCACATTGAGTAATGCACCCGCATTAAATTCAAAGCTTCATTACCGGATTACCCCTGAATCAAAACGATTTTGTCTCGGTCACATCGCGATGACTGATGGAGGGTCAACTTATAAGGGTTGTGCAGGGAAACCGCAGAAAGGCAGGAAATGCCCAAAGTGTACTTCTGCTGATGCGCGTTATGCTGCCAATCTCCACCATGCACATATAAAAAATATGGCAGATTTACCTTCTGAATTTCAGAGGCATATGGAACAACCGAAT
>CAJWET010000045.1 GCA_913031515.1 uncultured Acidimicrobiaceae bacterium
ACAATGGATCGATTAGCTTTTGCTCAATATTTTGAAGGTGATTTAGAAGAAATTTTGTCTTGTAGACGTTGGACCAATTGAGTAAATTCCTCGGATTCCATTGATTTCACTTGTGGAACTACTTCATGTTGGACCGCATCTTCCGAGGAATCGATGGAAGGAAGTTCCTGTAGAGCGATTTTTGTCATCTGGGTCAAATCTTTCGAGTACGAAGCTGCGCGTTTTGCAATTGTTAAAGCTTCTTCCATCAGTTTTTCATCTGGAACACATGCCCAAGCCAGTCCAGTTCTGTAGGCGTCTGGACCTCGAAGTACTTCACCGAATAGAACCATAGCTCGAAGAGTCTGGAAATTAGTGCGGGCCAGTAAACGCCATGTGTGGCCTCCACCAGGGTGAATCCCGATTTGCAGAAATCGGCTATCGAATTTTGCTGAATCAGAGGCGACGATGACGTCACATGCTAATGCCATGTTCATCCCTGCTCCGACAGCTGCACCATTTACTGCAGCGACAGTCGGAAGCGAAGAATCAGCTATACGAAGAAACCCACGGTAAATATCTTGAATATTCTCTCTTTCTCGGGCGGCAAGGAGATCGTTAAGGTCTGCTCCAGCGCAGAAACCCTTTCCTGCACCGGTAACTATCAATGCTCCGACATCCTTCGACTCTTCTAGTTCATGGAGAACTTCGCAGATTTCATCGTTCATTTCGAGATTGATAGCGTTTCTTTTGTCAGGATCGTCCAAAGTCAATATGGCTACCCCATCGGATTCTTCAACTTTTATATATTCCATACCCTCATTGTGGCTCAATAGAAGTCGATATGCTCCGTATCAGCTAGTTTTCTCAGAACTCTCAAGTGTCGTCATTGGCAAGATATTCTTGCCCCGTCTCACATTCTTCCGAGATTGTGCACCAGCGACAAGGAGGGCCTGCTTGTGTTGTTGGAGGCCTCATTTTGAAGCGGATTTGGGCAAGACGAGTAATTCCGTCAGATATGCGAGCTACACAAGATTCAAGAACATCGACAGTGATATTTTCTGGAGTGAATTCTCCGCGATCGAGATAGTAGCTTGCTACCAATCGTGGGGGGATCCCTATTCTGATCGTGTCTAGTAAAGCGTAGAAACGTAAATCGTCTCGATGGGATGGGGAGAATTTCCCTGTTTTGAAATCGACGATTACTTTTCCTGCAATATTTCCTCCTGCAGAACCAAGCGTTAGATCCACTTTCCCAGATAGGACAACTTTCCCTTCAGCCAATTCAACCCGTATCGGGGTTTCAAGCATCGGCCTCCAACGTTTCTCAAGAGGTGGCCACGTTTCAAGAAAAGAACCGACTCTAGAATTTACGTCACCACAAAGTTGTGCACGGTCACCTTCGTTTAAGTCTTTAATCCAAGATGCCAAACTATCGTTCCCTTGCTCCGCCCTAGAAAGCGCCTCATTGGTAAGGGTTAAAGGGTCTTTGGGTCCAAGCCAAAAGATAGATAACTCAATTGCTTTGTGGGAGAGAGTCCCTCTAGCCGTTGGGACACTCCATTCAAAACTTTCTTCGCTGTCCGCTATATAGCGTTTCTCACAACCCATTATCTGGGTTAATAAATGTTTGTTCACGAAGAGAGATTCATTGTCGGGTATATCTCGGATGAAAGTCTGTGCAACTTCTTCGAGGTTTTGCTTCAAGATTCTTTGGAGATCAGCGCTGAACTCTGGTCGTTCATCGGGCTTTGCACCAAGTTGTGACAAGACATTTTTCTGGGCTGGGTTTAATGACGCCGGAAGGGCAGTATCCTCTTGTGCCATAGGTCAAAGTTAGCTTGAATTTCTATCGGGTATTGGTTCAAGGTAGTTATCTTCTAAATGTCATACCCCAAAGCCACAATGGATATATGGCGGAATCTTCATCATTTCTATTTGCAAATACGGTTAGGACCCTAAGCACAGTTGTCCGAGAAAGAGGCTATAGCGTCCCTGCGTTTAAAGGGCCTCCGAATTTGGGGGAACACTCGAGAACTCTTAGAAGAAATAGAGACGGCTCAATGACCATTTCGGTTGTTTTTCGGGGGAGGGCTTGGCTTTCTACTCTCTCGGACATTGTCGAAGGGTTCGTCATCGCAAATAGCGATCTTGATAAAGCCCACCAACTCCGTGATTTACTTTGGTCAATTATCGAGGAAAGAGAATTATCGAAGGTTGAAGGAGGTGGGCTATCTCCCTCTTATCGCTCGCTAAGCTCTGCTGCTTAAATCAAGCGATCAGTCCTCCATCGACCACGATTTCTGCACCGGAGATATAACTTGCTTCGTCGCTAAGTAGAAACATCACTGTTGTTCCGACTTCATCGGGAGTGCCTGACCGCTGCATGGGGACGTTAGATACCAGCCGGTTGACATTGGCGTCACCTAGATCAAAAAGCATGTCAGTTTCTATTGCCCCAGGATGAATAGAGTTAACCCGAATATTTGAGCTGCCTAGTTCTTTTGCTGCGGCTTTTGTCATTCCCCGTACAGCCCATTTACTTGCTCCATATGCAATTGCGCCGTATCCCCGCATTCCAGCAATGGAAGAAATATTGACAATGCTTCCGGATTTCTGTGAAACCATACTTGGCGCTACAGCGGACATACCCAGAAAAGTTCCAATTTGGTTCACTTCTACGATCTTCTTGAATAGTTCTACAGACCCATCAAGTATGCCGCCGTGTTCAAAAATTCCTGCGTTGTTGACAAGTCCATCTATCCTTCCAAACTCACTTACCGCCGAATTCACGACGTCAGACCATTGTTCGGGAGATGTGACATCCAAGCTCCTATAAACATTCCCTGTTTCTTCTGCGACCTGGTTACCTTCATCGTCTAGAACGTCAGTTACTACAACTTTCGCACCGAGATGTGTTGCCAATCTGACCTCTGCAGCACCTTGGCCTTTCCCTCCGCCGGTGATGATTATCGTTTTCCCATCAAGTTTTCCCATTTCTACTCCTTCCGGTATCACGAAGATTAGACCAGAGCCGTTCTCCTGCCTAACCGCAATTGCAAGAAAATGAAATCGCTCTAGAGTCGAGCGAGCAAATAAGTCGTCAGGTAGTCTAAGTAACTAGCCCGAGTGGCGGAATGGCAGACGCAGGGGGCTTAAACCCCCCGGCTCCTAATAGGGGCATGTGGGTTCGAGTCCCACCTCGGGCACAATTAAGAAGCAAAAATAGCGCAAGGGTAAGTTTCCAGTAAACTTCAACAAAAGGGGGGTCAATGTTTGACTGTTTAATTAAAGGTGGAACGCTCGTCGATGGGACAGGAAAAGAGGGTGAAACCGGCGACATTGCTATCGCTGACGGATTGATTGTTGAAGTCGGGGGACGCATAAGCGGTAATAGCAAAAGAGTTCTTGACGCTGACGGTGCCCTCGTAACTCCTGGTTGGGTAGACCTACACACCCACTATGACGGACAAGTCAGCTGGGATACAGAAATAGCGCCATCGTCGCATAATGGGGTTACTACCGTGGTAATGGGAAACTGTGGTGTTGGTTTCGCACCTGTTCATCAAGGACAAGAGAAAGAACTTATCGAACTGATGGAAGGTGTCGAGGATATCCCAGGGTCGGCGCTTCATGAAGGCATGGAATGGGGTCAATGGGAAACTTTCCCTGAATACCTTGACTACCTTTCTGCAAGGCAATTCGCGCTTGATGTCGGAGCGCAAATAGCCCATGGGGCAGTTCGTTATTATGCCATGGGAGAGCGTGGGAGGTTAAATGAGGATGCCAACCAAGCTGACCTTGAGATTATGGGAGAGCTTGTCGCCGAAGCCATGGAAGCTGGAGCAGTTGGGTTTAGCACTTCAAGAACTATTGGTCATAGAGCATTGTGGGGAGAGCCTGTCCCGGGGACATTTGCCCCTGAAGAAGAATTACTTGCAATCGCTTCCGCTATGGGAGACACAAACAAAGGTGTTTTTGAAATGATCCCAGCCGGAACTGTAGGGAAGTTAGAAGGACTGGGCGGGGAAAGAACCACACAGGAAGCCGAACATGACCTTATGAGGAAATTCTCCCTTGCTAGTGGTAGACCCGTTACGTTCACTCTGGTTCAGTCTCCTGACTACGACCAGGACCTCTGGAAAAAGATACTCGAAATGACGGAAGAGGCGAACGAACAAGGAGCCCAAATGTTCCCACAGGTCTCATCACGACCAATAGGGTTTGTTACAGGCCTTGCTGGTTACCACGCATTCATGCGCCGGCCCACCTACCTACGGGAGATTGCGAATCTGCCTTTGGATGAAAAAGTAAGAATGATGCAGCGCAAAGAAATACGGGAAGCCCTATTGTCTGAGACTGATGTTCCACCTGATCAACCAGGGTCGATGGAAAATGTCTCTTCGCTGTTCAGTCAAGCAGCACCAATTTTATTCCCGCTAGATGATCCGGTTGACTATGAACCAGATATGAGTGAATGCCTCGGAGCTCGAGCAGCAGGATTAGGGGTTAGCCCTATTGAATTCATGTACGATTTTCTTCTGGAAGAAGGCGGGACCCGCTTCGCTTCGGTTAGTGGCATTGATCCGCCAGCACGAATGGAAGTCCTTCGGGAAATGCTAATCCACCAGGATACCGTCACTGGCTTGAGTGATGCTGGGGCGCATGTGACGTTGATCTGCGATGGTACGATGCCAACCACACAATTAACGTATTGGACCAGAGACAGAGAGAAAGGCGAACAACTTCCTGTGGAGTTTGTTGTCCATAAGCAAAGTGCCCGTAACGCATGCCTCTACGGTTTTGATGATCGAGGAACCTTAGAGATAGGGAAGAAGGCAGACGTTAACGTGATTGACTATGACAATTTGAAAGTGTCACCTCCAGTTCCTCACCATGACCTACCAGAAGGAGGGAAGCGGCTAATGCAACCGGTTCAAGGGTATGTCGCAACGCTATGCTCAGGAGCAGTAACGCGGCGCAACGATTCAGATACAGGTGAGAGACCGGGGCGTTTGGTTAGAAGCTAGTCCTGTGTTTGGCCGGTGAACTGTCCCATATCGAAATAGTCACGCCATTTTGTGATCTTGCCATTAGCGAGTTCAAAAATTCCAGCCACCGGAAGCTCAATAGTGTTCTCACCAATTGTAAGAGTGTCTACCCGCTCGTTCATGACTACATCCCCTTCAGCTACTTGGTGAAGGATTTCAAATTGAATTGAAGTAGCCATAGCAAAAAAGCCCTCTATGAATCCTCGAATATTCTCTAAACCTTCTGCTGGTTCCATAGGGATATTGTGATAGACAGCTGACTCATCAAAGAATCCCATGATCTCTTCGAGGTCCCCTTTGGACCATGCTTCACAAAAGGATCGGATAACTGCATCGGGTGAAGAATTCATGGAAGGAACAATAGTTGAGATTGATTAGGAACGCTCATTTGTAGCGGCCTATAAGTCAATGACTTCGGCACTGATAGGGTGCAGGTCTCCTTTGGGAAGAAAAAATCTCCAGAAGATAGTTCCATGAACTAAACCTTCTGTATCGATCCAATTTGGTTCTAAAGGGTCTTGGGCTGAAACGATGATCCTGAACGACTCGTCTTCTTGTAGAACAGTATTTGAACGATTCAAAGAAACATTTCTGTACCGGTAATCCAGAGTTTGACCAAACCGATTCCAAATACACACATTCCCAAACCGGCAATCAGGCCATCGTCCCGTCATCACAAGAGCTTTCCCCGGCTCCAAAAAGAATCTACCCAAAGAATACGCCGCGTCAACTGCAGCAAAAGCCATATCCCCAGGCATTTGAGGTAAGGGGAAAACGTTGGGTTCCGTCCCAATCCAAGAAGCAGCAACGGCATGACCTGGTTTGGTCTTCTCTAGAGTATTTCCTTTGATGTGGTTAATTACTCGATTTATTGCTTTTTCAACGGTTCCGTCATCCCATGGAGGCAGGGGACCAGGGTTCTCCAAAGGTTCTATAGTCAGGGGGATATGCAGTGACTGATCCGATGCACAGGGAACTGGCCATTCAAAGTAGTGCCGAGTCGATATTCTTCCTGCATTTTCAGGTAAAGGCATCCAGTTTCGGCTTGTTTCTGGCCCACCAAGGACAAATTCGTAATTCCCATCTGCATCAATGTCTAGGTCTTCGTCATTGAAAACGCCATCATTGTATGAGGGGTACTTGCCGTCCTCAGCATTTGCTTCAATTGTGAAAGAAGTGTAAATAGCTCCCGCTAAATTTCCCGTGATTCGGTAAGCACGGTCACCACGGATTGGAGTTTCGTAATAAATTGAGTCAGAGTTATCTCCAAGGAACTTCCTAGTAGGGGAAACTATTCGCTGCCAATATGGGCGCTCAGGATCTCCTTCAAAATGGGTTAAAAGGGCGCTTTGTAAGACGTGCATTACATACCGGTAGCCGAGGGCTCGGTCTTGCTCAGAAGTAATTGCCCACTCATCACTTAGATACCTTTCATCAATTTCTTTCAAAGTAGTAAGAAGATCTTGGTAACTTTTCTGTGACTTTGAATCACTCATAACTTTAAAACTGCCTTTCGTTAGCTAGGGGTTACTAACAGACACTAATCTGGGTATCGGTCAGTGTCAGAATGAAGATACAGCGAAATTCGATGAGGCATTAGAACAAATGGGGAGAACGTGAAAGAGGCGTATAGCGGTTTCAAAGGGAAAATCGGGAAAGTATTCTCGACGTCTGAACCAGATTGGCCACAACCTCCGACAGCGCCTCCGGGTTCGCCAAATGTTCTGGTTATGCTTGTTGATGATCTCGGATTTTCTGATCTTGGGTGTTTCGGTTCAGAAATTGAAACACCCAACATCGATGCACTTGCTGTCGAAGGAATCCGGTATACGAATTTCCATGTCAATCCAATGTGCTCTCCTACACGAGCCTCATTACTGACGGGTCTTAATTCACATATGGCAGGTATGGGACATGTAGCTCATTTCGATCCAGGATTCCCAGGCTATGCGATGGAACTTCGCGAGAATGCAATAACCATGGGGGACTTGTTCAAAGCGAACGGATGGGCGAGTCTTATGGTCGGGAAATGGCACCTATGCAAAGATTCGCAACTTTCTGAAGCAGGACCTAAGCACAGTTGGCCTCTGCAAAAAGGTTTTGAACGTTTCTATGGGATCTTGGGAGGTTTTACCAATTTCCATCACCCACATCGGCTATGTGAAGATAACCATGCATTAGATATCGACGTATACCCTGACGATTATTACTTCACAGATGACTTAACGGATCAAGGGATAAAGATGATCAGAGAGCTGAGAACTTCCAATCCTACAAAACCATGGTTCATGTATTTCGCACACGGGGCGGTGCACGCACCGCTTCAAGCTAAGAAAGAAGACATAGAGAAATATCGCGGTAGATACGAATCAGGATGGGATGAAATTCGGAGAAGGAGATTTGAGAAACAAAAGGAACTGGGAGTGGTCCCACCTCATGCAGAACTCCCCGCTCGAAATACGGAAGATGATCACGCGGTAAAAGCCTGGGACGAACTTTCAGAGAAAGAAAAAGAGCTATTTGCTCGGTATCAAGAGATTTTTGCTGCGATGGTCGATAATGTAGATCAGAACTTTCGAAAGTTGCGCCTTGCTCTCGAAGAAATGGGTGAGTGGGAAAACACAATTATTGTTTTCACTTCAGATAATGGCGGCTCTCGTGAAGGTCAAGAATTGGGTACCTCGGCTTATTTCCGTACCTTGCTCGCCTTTACAGGGCATAAAGAACTAGAGAGTGTGGATACCGACTATGAACGACTCGATCTCCTAGGAGGCCCAAGAACTTTAGCCCATTACCCAATGGGATGGGCGATGACATCTAATACACCATTTCGCCTGTACAAAACCAATACTCATCAAGGTGGGCAACAAGTTCCGCTGATAATTTCGTGGCCAGAAAAATTACATCCTAAAAATCCCCTCAGAACGCAATATCAGCATGTGACAGACCTCTTACCAACTATCTGTGAACTAGTAAATATAGAAATACCAATTATGAAAGATGGAGAAGAACTTCCACCTCCTGCTGGTAACAGCTTTTGTGAATCTCTAGAAGATCCCGGCGTTGGATCAACTCACCCCGAACAGTACTTCGAGATGATTGGGCACCGGGGCTTTTATGATGAGGATTGGTCTGCAGTGACAATTCGAAAACCGCAAACTCCATTTTCTGATGAAAAATGGGAACTCCATAACCTCAGGGATGATCCAACAGAAAAATATGATTTGTCTGGACAGTTTCCAGAAAAAGTTGAAGAACTGAAAGAGAAGTGGTTACAGGCTGCATGGGATAATCAAGTCTTCCCGTTAGATGAGGGGAATAACGTGAAAAATATTCTGCGTCCACCATGGGAAACGGAGCTTGTCCAAGAAACAGTTCTCTATCCGGGGACGCCAACAATTGAACGCTGGAAGTCCCATCAACTCATAAGTTTCAGAAGTTGGGAGGTAGAGACTTCTTTGATCTACAGAGCTGATGATGCTGGGACACTATTCGCTCATGGCGATCAGGGGGGAGGTTATTCTCTGGTAATTGAAGAAGGAGAGCTTCTCTTCACTCATAATGGCTATGGGGAAATCACAGAAATTAAATGTGGAGAGGTTCCTGCAGGAAATTGTTCGATCCTATTAAAAGTTACACCGCCCGATTTTCTCCATTGGGATATTCGGATCTACCTCAACGGGAACCTTGTCGCTGAACAGGAAAAGTTACTGGCGTTGTTAGCTATGGCTCCGTTCCAAGGAATAGATATCGGAATCGATAGGAAATCACCGGTTAATTGGCGGCTGTTTGAAACGCATGGGCCTTTCCCATTCGACGGGAGGTTAGAGGAGGTTCGTTACCTTCCGGGTGAACTAACTGATTTCGCTGGATCAAAGTGGTTAGAAATCCTTCGATCTGAAGGAATAAAATACGAATAATTCTGGACTTACCCTAAACGTAGGGTTTCCAGAGGTTCCAGCTTTGCTGCTTTCCACGCGGGGTATAGGCCTGCAACGATGGAAACGATTAATGCCATACCGCCAGCGACGAGGAAAAGAGGGATATTGAGGGTGGCGATCCAATCAAGAACCGCTGAAACAAGATAAATCACCCCTATTCCTGCAACTACACCTGCGATTCCTCCTAGAACACCGACAAAAAGTGCTTCAAGGACGAATTGGAAAGCAATTGTCCCTTTCGTATGCCCCAACGCCCGACGGATACCGATTTCCCCCGATCGTTGAATTACCGATATGGACATCACATTCGCGATTCCAACGCCACCGACAAGTAAAGCTAG
This sequence comes from uncultured Acidimicrobiaceae bacterium, assembly GCA_913031515.1. Lineage (GTDB taxonomy): Bacteria > Actinomycetota > Acidimicrobiia > Acidimicrobiales > UBA8592 > UBA8592. The sequence goes on from CAJWET010000045.1 coordinate 9,313, forward strand.
ACCTCCCATCAGGAATAGGACATTTCTCAATGTTGTATCTACAGCTCCTTGAGCCTCAAGGAGGTCAGAGGGAACAGCCACGGTAACACCCTCATTGCCGCCCAGATTGATTGCTATAGGAAGTGCGTCGGCAGTAGAGTCCACGGCTCCGTCTACAGCACGGACATAGAGCGTTGTTGGATTCGGTTCGATATCGAAGTCTTCTTCTGCAGCTGTTTTTGGAATAATCACAGCAGTATCGAGCTTCGGGACAAGGTCGACATTCTCCAAAACTCCAACTACGCCGTATATCTGCCCGTCAATATTCAACGTTCTCACTTCCCCAGGGAGATATTGGTAGTCATTGGCTAAGTCTTCACCTATAACGACAGACCGGAAACCGTTCGCTTCATCAGCTCCGTTAATAAACCTCCCATAGAGCATTTGGCCATCCAGTACGGTAAGGAGATTCTCGTCACTCGTTAACACCGGAACGGGGATCGTTCGAAAAAAATCTCTTCCTCCTTGAGAGGGGAGAACAGTGAGACTTTCCTCAGGCTAAGGTGGGGGCATGATGCTGTGGATCCTCCTTCTTCCGTCGGCC
>CAJWET010000046.1 GCA_913031515.1 uncultured Acidimicrobiaceae bacterium
TTTGTGAAAAGTTACCTTGGGTCTATTTCTTTGAAGTGTAGGTTATTTGTTCGCTGTATCTCTCTCTTCGGAAGGTGGGGAGACATAGACCACTAGGTGAACTGTTGTTCCTTCATCAGCTGAATCAATCTTTATTTCGTCAGCAAGAATTTTCATGAGAGGAATTCCAAATCCTCCTTCATATTCAAGTCGTCCTTTATCTGTAAGGGGACCAGTAGGGTCAAGAGTTTCGGGGTCGAAACCTGACCCGTGGTCCTGGACTTCTACCTCTATGCGATCACCATCTAAACCAAAGCGGATAGTGATTCGTTCATTTGAACCAAGGTTGGCATGGGCCCGAATCGCATTGGTTGTTGCCTCTGAAACCGCAAGTCTGAGATCTTCGATTCGCTGATCCCCTAACGTCTTGTCTAGGCCCGCAGCTGAAGCTACAACTGCGCGAACGAGTGAAAGGTATTCAACTTGTGAGGGGATTTCTAGGATGATCCCTTTTTTCATACTACGTTTCCCATGTACTTGGATCTTGATTGAGGTCTACAGCAACAAGAACACTATCTAGCCCTGTCAAATTGAATACTTCTTTAAGATTGTCGGATAGCCCTGCGCAGCGGAGGTCACCTCCATTGCTTTTCGTCCTCTTAACCCCTCCTACTAGAATCCCCAAACCGGTCGAATCTATAAAGTCGACTTGCTCTAAATCAATAACTATGTGGGAATTCCCTTCGCTGACTTGCCGGACAATTTCTTGACGAAGTTGAGGTCCTGTCGCCATATCAACCTCTCCCACAATATGGATGACACTCCACTGTCCGATGTTGGAATGTGAGAGAGTAAGCATCATATCTATAGGTTATGGGATAGTGGGACCAGCCGCTGATAGTAGTGGAAGAACACTAAGGTCTAACTACTTTAGGAATGGAAGATCCTAGTTCTAAGTACGCACACTTATACCGATTCCTGTTCGGTTTGGATCTACTCCATCATGGACAAGAGTAAATCTCTGTGTGGAATTGCATCATCAACATCTTCCGTCCAGACAGCCTGGCCGAAATGGACAGATCGATCATTAATTCTGCTCATAATAATCGCATGGCGTAATCCTGCATAAACCATGAACCAACGAAGGTTCTTTGGGGCGTAACCCGTTTCTTGTTCGAAGATTTCTTTCACAGTTTCAGCTTTCATAAAGTCCGGCAAACCCGGAAATTCATATGTTTCAGCTATGTCTTGGAAAAAACTATGGAGAAATACTAGCCAGCCCAAATCTACTTCAACTGGCGCCAGACCCGCCATCTCCCAATCAAAGACGGCAACAGGGGTGAAAGATTCATTGCCGAACATGATGTTGCCAATTCTGGCGTCACCCCAACTTAGAACAGTCGAGCTCTCTTCCGGCCAATTCTCTTCGAGCCATGTAAACGCATTTTCGATAACAGGATGATCTCGGGTATCACCTACTACCCAACTGTAATATTCCTGTTGGGCAGCAAAATGTCTTCGCAGGTGGGTCTCCCCAGGAAATCTAATTTCGAGGAATTCACTATTAATAGTGCTCAAATCAATATTCGCAAGTTCACTGATTATATGAACAGATTGTTTTTCCACCTCCTGTCGATTTTCAAGAGATGCGTCTAACAACCAACCGCCAAATACATATGGAGGAATATCAGGTGGGACCCTTCCGTCTACTTGTTCCATGACAAAAAAAGGAACTCCGAGGGTCTCAGAATCTGTCTCCAGCCAGAGCACACGTGGGACAGGTATGGTCGTCTTTTCTCCTACTAGCTTCATTGTTTGAAATTGAAGATCAAGATCATATGCGGGGAAAACGGGAATATCTTCTGAGGTTGGCGCTAGACGTGCGACCAATTGTTGTTCTTCCCTGACTCCATCATTTCTTAGATACGCGGTAAAGAGAAGGGTTTCGCTCGACATACCGGACCCTGAAGGGCGACGAAGGTCAGTAATCGAAGCCCCTGTATCAGCTACCTCTCCCTGTAACCATCTTGAGAGTCGTTTTTGTATTTCGTCGAGGTCACGCGATGTGCGCTTGGGTTCAAGTTCATCTGACATCGTCTTTGAGAATACCAGCTATAGGGAGTGCGCGGATATTGATTGGCACCTAACGGCAATTGTTCGTTTACAAGTTGCGATCAAATTCCCTTCTGATGAAGGGACGTTATAATTCTTTAATGGCTCACAGAATTCGTAGATATCGTGAGCGGAGACGGGGAATCAATTGCTAACGCATCAGCCAATACCTCATAAGATCAGGATGACTAATGTGGATATTTGATACAACGGGCTTTGTATCGGTAGTTCAGAAATCTGACCCTGAGCTTCCCAAAGACTCTGATGTTCTATGTGCCAGAGCACGCAGGTTGGGAGATCTGGAAGAATTACAAGATCATATTAGTGCATTTCATGGCACCACTATACCCATACAACAAAGTATGGTAACCGACTATGAGTACCGCATGTATGTGTCTCGTGATCAGTTTAAGTCCTTCATTAATCACCGGATCGATGCCCTTGACTACAGCAATTATAAATCCGAATGCCAAAACAAAGGTTGGGTAAACTCGGCACTTCAATGCTTATATGAAGTTTGGAATTCTGTTTATAGCAATCTGGGAAAGTATGGGGAAATATCTGAGCTAAATGAAGAGTATATTGAACAGCTCATGAGTGAAGATCCCAATTCCTACTGGGACCAAGACGAAACATAAACAAGGCTATAATTCTGTAATGACGGTTATCGTGATTTTTCTTGTAGCAGCTGTTGTTACCTACCTGATTGTGAAAAAGGTGACGGACAAGTAGGGAGTCAATCGTTGGATCTTTTCCAACAGTTTCTTATTGGTCTTTCCCTGGCATGGTCCGCGTGCTTTGGATTGTGAGTTTGAAAATTTTCTATCTTGTCAAGGAGGAACGTTTTGGAATCGCTTTCTTCTAAAAGTTTGGTAATAATGGCTACTTGGTGAGATATCCATGGAGGTGTCCGAGTACCTGGTGGGCTCCCCCGCCTTCAAAGCGGGTGGGACGAGTGATCCTCGTCCGGCGGGTTCGATTCCCGTCCACCTCCGCGATGAACGAGGGAACTCTATACTGCTAGAAGATCTCGGGCGCCCGTGTCGCTGCTTGGATGGCGGAGTTTCGACATAGCCCGGGCTTCAATCTGGCGAATACGTTCACGAGTTAAGTTGAAATGTTCCCCGACTTCTTCAAGGGTCCTAGGTTCACCTCGGTCAAGGCCAAAGCGTAATTTGAGAATCTCGCGTTCCCGTTCATCGAGTGGGGCTAACAAGCGGGCAATCTCATCTGGAAGCAAAGACGTAGCGGCGACTTCAAACGGTGAAGCAGCTCCTCGGTCTTCTACAACGTCACCCAGCTCAGCGTCTCCGTCTTCACGAAGAGGCTCGGAAAGACTCATCGGCTCACTAGCGAAACGCAAAGCTTCTATTACTTTGTCTTCCGGCATTTCGACATCAGCAGCGAGTTCAGTCAATGTTGCAGGGCGTCCATATTTTAATTCAAGTCTCGACCTTGCTTTTTGTAGTCGTGCGAGAGTGTCACCAGCATGAACTGGAAGCCGGATGGTTCGTCCTGTGTTCGCTATCCCACGAGTTATAGCTTGGCGTATCCACCATGTGGCATAGGTAGAGAATTTGAACCCTTTTCGCCAGTCGAACTTCTCAACTGCATGCATGAGTCCGAGGTTTCCTTCTTGGATGAGGTCAAGGAGTGGCAATCCTGAAGCCTGATATTTCTTTGCTATGGAAACAACCAAACGTAAATTTGATTGGACGAATTGACGTTCAGCTTTTTCACCATTTCGTGAATTTCGTTTGAGGTCTCTCTTCTCAACCGCTGTGACATCCTCTGACGATTCGAGTTTCTGGCGAGCTTCCACTCCCTTTTCGATGGCTTGGGCGAGGCGGACTTCATCGTCCTTTGTCAAGAGCGGATACTGGCCGATATCAGTGAGATACAACCGTACGAGGTCTTCTTCATCCCGCTCTACTCGCTCTTTAGGCAAGGTACGCTCTTTTCAATAGTTGTGGTGTCACTTAGCTACACCACACTCCGCATGCTTCACCCTACCGAGATGATCGCATCACACCTACTAAATTTTCGTGATATCTCAATTGTTCGGAAAAATTTATTTGGCGATGATTGCAACACTATTTTTCTGCCGATGAAGTGTCAGTTCGGCTTCTCTTATTCTAAATCTCTGTTGTAGGCATTGATAATTGGAATTCTTCTATCTCGCCCGAATGCTTTGGCCGAAATTTTTGGCCCTATAGGATTTTGCCTTCTTTTATATTCAGCTAGGTCGACTAATCGAGTTATTTTTCTCACCATGCCGGGTTCATATCCTTCTTCGATTAGTTGATTGACTACCTTGTCGCTCTCAATAATCTCTCGCAGTAAATCGTCAAGAACGTCATAGGGCGGAAGTGAATCTTCATCGCGCTGATCAGGTCGCAACTCGGCGGAAGGAGATTTTTGGATAATCGAGAGCGGGATGACTTCTTCGCCAATTGCCGAATTTTTCCATAGTGCTAGATCATAAATTTGCGTTTTCCATAGGTCTTTTATTACAGCGAAAGCACCTGCTGTATCTCCGTATAGTGTCGAATACCCTACGGCTAGCTCACTCTTGTTACCAGTAGTAAGAACTAGCCACGAAAACTTGTTTGAGAGTGCCATGAGAATAGTTCCCCGTATGCGAGCCTGAAGATTTTCTTCAGTTGTATCTTCGGGAAGGCTGCTAAAAGATCCTGAAAGGGTATCCAATAATGCAGCGTGTGCTTGTTCGATTGGAATTACTCTATGGTCGCATCCCAAATTTTCTGCTAACAAGGCGGCGTCTTCGATGGAGTGGTTACTGGAAAAACGTGATGGGAGGGCAACGGTATGCACATGGTCGGGGCCCAAGGCGTCGGAGGCAATTGCGGCAACAATTGCTGAATCAATACCTCCGGAAAGACCAATTAGGACATCGGAAAATCTATTCTTATTTAGATAATCATGGGTTGCCAAGCATAAGGCATTCCATATTTCTGCCAATGGTTCATGAAGTGGAGCAATAAGCGTTGCAAGTTCTCCTTTTGCGGGAAGAGATTCTTTGGGATCAATAGGAATCTCGATGGTTAATTGGCTGCTGATTTTTTGAGATAGTTCGGGTTCAATATCGAAAATCATGACGGTTTCTTTAAACTGTGGAGCTCTAGCGACTATTTTTTTGTCAGACCCTACGGCCATTGACCCCCCATCAAATACCAATTCATCTTGCCCTCCTACCTGATTGACATAAACGATTGGGATTTGGGATTCCTGTATTCGTTGCTGCAGCACATCTTGCCGGACCGCCATCTTTCCTTGTTCGTAAGGAGAAGCGTTGAGGTTAAGAATTATTTGAGCTCCATTTGCTGCTAGCTCTGTGACAATCCCTTCGGGTAACCAAATATCTTCGCATATAGTTACTCCGACTTTCACCCCACAGATTTCAAAGACAGGAGCTTCTCCAGTCCCAGGAGCGAAATATCTTTCCTCGTCAAAGACTCCATAATCTGGAAGTGCCCTTTTGTGGTACACCCCAAGAATTTGCCCATTTGCACAAATAGCAGCAGCGTTGGAAGTTCTCCGGATTGGGTCGGCAGCTGCCTCTTCACCAGAGACGAAACCTATAACGGCAACACATGACTGGATTTCAGAGGCAATTGTTTTGAGGGTTTCCTGTACCTCTTCGACAAAAGCTGATTTTAGTAAGAGGTCTTCAGGCGGATATCCGCATACTGCTAGTTCTGTAAAGACTGCGATGTCAGCTGAGGACGCTTCTGCTTCTCTGTATGCAGCAATGATTTTATCCCTGTTCCCATTCAAATCACCTACCTGCAAATTCAGCTGGCATGCAGCTATCCGTAAAGAATCCATAACAGCAGGTTAGGGCGATTGTGGCCTTCCTGAGAATTTGGATACGGAGAAGTCTTAAAAAACAGCATAATAATTCGATTTTCGTATCTATTTCATGCGAATTCAACATTAATTTTATTCGCTACTGTTTCTTATTGGGTAGTCTGGTTAAGTGGATAATCATGATGACCTTGAGGAAGGGACAGTACTTTCTTTAGATTTTTCCAAGATAAGCCAAATAGGGAAAGCAGATTATCCCGTCGTACCCGTTGTCGTTCAAGATAGCGAATCAGGTGAAGTCCTGATCGTTGCTTACGCGAATGAGGAAGCACTACGAGAAACGCTGCGGCGGAAAGAGGCAGTATTCTATAGCACTTCTAGAAATGAGATTTGGCATAAGGGAGCTACCTCTGGAGATACTCTGGCCCTTGTAGAAGTTCGAGTGAACTGTGAGCAAAATTCCCTTCTGTACCTCGTTCGTCCAGAAGGGCAGGGGGCATGCCACACCAACCATGATGATGGGACTACACGATCAAGCTGTTACTACCGGAGAATTACTTCGGCTAACGATCTACGGTTTGTTTGATGCTCCTCGGAGCTGACTGCTCCTTGGTACTAGATCCAATTTAGGCTAAGGCAGCCCCAACTGTATTGGTCACCAAAGCTGCAACGACATAGGGGTCGGCATTGGCATTTGGCCGACGATCCTCTATGTATCCTTTTTGGTCTCGAGAGACTTGCCAAGGTATACGAATTGAGGCACCACGATCCGAAACACCATAGCTGAACTGGTCGAATCGTTGCGTTTCATGTTCTCCAGTTAGGCGATCTTCAATCCCTACTCCGTAGCCAGTCAGGTGCCTTTCAGTAACCCCTGGAGCTCCTAATGATTCACATGCCGCTGTTATTGCGTCGAAGCCCTCTCGCATAGCCTTGGTTGAGAAGTTGGTATGCATACCGGCCCCATTCCAATCCCCTTTCATGGGTTTGGCTTCGATGCTGATCTCTACATTGTGATCTTCACCCACACGGTATAGCAGATAGCGGGCTACCCACATATGGTCACCAACTTCAACTGTTCCTGCAGGCCCAATCTGGAATTCCCATTGGCCGGGCATAACTTCTGCATTGGTCCCTGAAATTTTAAGTCCAGCGTCTATGCACAGGGTGGTATGTTGTTCCACGGCGGCTCGGCCATGGATTTTGAGAGCACCCACTCCGCAGTAATACGGTCCTTGAGGAGCTGGGAACCCATTGGGTGGAAACCCTGCCGGCCATCCATTTCCTGGGTCAATCATTGTGTATTCCTGTTCAAGCCCAAACCAAGGATCTTGATCACCATATTTTTCTTCAGCTGCTCGCGCTAGTGCCCTTGTGTTCGTCGGGTGAGGGGTCTCTTCATCAGTTAGGTATGTCTCACACATAACAAGTATGTTGTCACCGCCACGGATTGGGTCCGGACATTGGAAGACGGGTTTTAAGACAACATCAGAATCATCACCCGTTGCCTGATTTGTTGATGAACCGTCATAACCCCATATACCAGGTTCATCTCCATCAGCCAGTATCTTCGTTTTGGATCTAATCTCTGCTGTCGGTTCAGTTCCATCAATCCACAAATACTCTGCCCTATATGTCACTATATTCTCCATTGTCTTAAGACGAGTGTTGGGCACCAGATCCAGTCCGGAGCTTTTATCTCGTGAACTTCATTACTGCATCTGAACTCTAGTTGCAGGTGTGCGGAGATATGTTAACAGAGTGTTAATTCGGTACTCAAATAGAAACTATTTGAAGATTTCTCGTTACAAATGAAGTATGGAACCACAAAAAGAATATGTGCTGCGGACAGTTGAGGAACGTGGAGTCCGCCTTATCCGTCTATGGTTTACCGATGTTTTAGGCAAGTTAAAATCTGTCGCTATCTCCCCTGCTGAGTTAGAAGGTGCTTTCGAAGAAGGATTACAATTCGACGGGTCAGCGATCGATGGGTATAGCAGAGTTCAAGAGAGTGATGTTTTAGCTGTTCCCGACGCAAATAGTTTTGAGCTGCTTCCATGGGTGGACCCTTCTGAGCCGACCGGCCGTATTTTTTGCGATATTAAGAATTTGGATGGGTCGCCATTCCAGGGGGACCCTCGGCAGGTTCTTCGTCGGAACTTGAAACTCGCACACGATAAAGGCTTCACATTCTTTACCGCACCGGAAATTGAATTTTTCTACTTCAATAATGCTTCCGACCGAAAACCACTGGACCATGCGGGCTACTTTGATTTAACTACGCTTGATTTAGGTAGTGGCCTTAGGCGCCGCACACTCCATATGTTGGAAGCTATGGGGATTCCTGTTGAGTATTCATTCCATGAGGACAATTCAAGCCAGCATGAAATAGATCTTCGGTATACCGAAACCCTAGATATGGCTGACAACATTATGACGCTGAGGCTCGTTGTTAGAAAAATTGCCTTGGATTCAGACGTCCATGCAACCTTTATGCCTAAGCCTATAGATGAAGGTCAGGGGTCCGGAATGCATACGCATATGTCTCTTTTCCGAGGAGATGTCAATGCTTTCCATGACCCTGGAGATGCACTTGGATTATCTGACACAGCACGAAAATTCATGGCAGGAATTCTATTTCACGCGCCTGAATATACTGCGGTAACAAATCAACTAATCAATAGTTATAAGAGAATGGTGGCGGGATATGAATCGCCGGTATACATAAGCTGGGCACGCAATAACCGTTCAGCTCTTATCCGTGTACCTATCCACAAACCAGGAAAGGCGTCTTCGACCAGAATCGAATACCGGGCTCTGGACTCAGCTGCAAACCCGTACCTTGCCTATTCTGTTCTTCTCGCTGCGGGCCTAAAGGGAGTGGAGGAAGGGTACGAATTGCCAGCAGAAGCTGACGAAAATTTGTGGTCACTAAATCGTGAAGAAGCCAAGGCAGCTGGTTTACAAAGACTGCCACAAGACCTTCGGGAGGCTCTTGATCTGATGGAGGAATCAGAATTAGTGCGCAATGTACTCGGAGAACATATCTTTGAATGGTTCCTTCGAAATAAACGCGAAGAATGGGAAGCCTACCAGCGACATGTCACTCCTTTCGAAATAGAAAGGTATTTACCGATTTGGTAGATATGTTTTGAACTTTTTCAGGTTTGCCCGAATGGAGAATTGAGGGAAACCACGTCGGTTTTCAGACCTCCTCCACCCTAAGCTAAAAGTCTTATGGCTCCAATCCTTGTGTTTCCAGATCCTCCTCCACCAGAGCTGGTTCAGTCTCTCGATATGGCTGGATACGCATGGAAAGCGGTAGCCAATGCCCTAGTTGCTGAGGAGTACGAAATTCAGAACGAATGGGGAGGGGCAATTCTCGTAGCCGATAAGGATCCGGAGACAGCTTTTTCATTGGCGCGGGCGCTTAAAAAGCGCTCTAACCCAATCGAGAACATTTTGATCCTCATCAATGGAGGACAGTTAAATCAATTGGAACTTCGCGATGACTTATATGATGATTTCTGCCTTACGCCCTTTCACCCTCAAGAACTTCACGCCCGACTCAATCATCTCTTCTGGAAAGGGGGTCAAGGCGCTAGGGGGAACACTATTTCTTACGGCGATCTAATCCTGAATGTTGAGACTTACCAAGCTGCTATCAAGGGACGGCCTCTCGACCTTACTTACATGGAATACGAATTACTAAAGTTTTTAGTTGCTCACCCTGGGAAAGTTTTTAGTAGGGAAATTTTGTTATCTCGTGTCTGGGGTTACGACTATTTTGGCGGTGCTAGAACAGTTGATGTCCATGTTCGAAGACTGCGATCCAAACTTGGTGAAGAGCATGCGGGTCTTATCCAAACTGTACGTTCCGTTGGTTATAGTTTTGGCCAGTCCCGTTGGAAAATCCAATAATCCGATGCTGCAGAGCTACTCAGAAAAGTCTTTTTGA
>CAJWET010000047.1 GCA_913031515.1 uncultured Acidimicrobiaceae bacterium
GTCATCTGTTCCCGCAAATCGGCAGCCGTGTACACAAACGGCTCACCAGTAGGATAAAAATAGCACCAGAACTGATAGTGGCGACGAATCTCCGGAATACTCCGCAAATCATTGAACATGGTCATCCAACTGATCGGTGTTGCCCAAATACCGTGAACGAGTAACACAGGGATTTTTCCCGGTTGATACGGTTCGAGCATGTAGAGTTACGCCTGCCGCACCTTCTTCTTCAGCGATCTTCCCAGCATCAAGGTAAGTCAGGTGATTATCATCGATGCCCATCCGGAACTTTACCGTGACAGGGACTTGAGCATCTGCTGCGGAGACCGAAGCGGCCACGATACTTCTAAACAGTGGACGTTTAAACGGTAGAGCTCCGCCACCTCCATGTTTGGTCACCTTGGGAACAGGGCATCCAAAATTGAGATCAACATGGTCGACGCGTTCTTCTTCAACTAGTTGCCGAACTGCTTTGCCAATAAATTGTGGATCTATCCCATAAAGTTGGATAGACCTCGGTCGTTCAGAAGTACCGAATTCAGCGAGTTTCACCGTTTTCTCATTCCTATTTACAAAAGCTCTCGCCGTGATCATTTGGTTGACAAACAATCCAGGAATAGTGTCAGAGAATCTTGAGCTGTCCTCCTGCAAACCTTTCTCTGCGAAATCCCTACAGAGAGACCGGAAAGGGACGTCTGTTACCCCGGCCATTGGAGCTAGGACCACAGGAGGCCATAGGCGAATCTTTCCGACCGAAACTGGGTTAAATTCCTCTATAAAGGCTGGAGTTACCCCTTCGTTTACTGGTGTTCGAAGGCCTGTGGTTATGTCGGTCACCCTATTAGGTTAGGAGAATCCTGAAGAGATAATTGGAAAAAAGTATGATATTGAGTTAATTCACTGCGTTGGCACTAGCGGGACCATACGATAGGAGTCAGCGCGCCAAGGACAAGACTTATGATCACAACGACAATTACATCCTCATTGCGCGATGCGTTAGAGGATTTGGGAGTGACCCCTCAACCCACCGTGATCAACCTAGAACAACCAGCGAATAAAGGCCATGGAGACTGGTCGTCGAATATAGCGATGGTAACCGCGAAAAATGCTGGATGGGCTCCCAGAGAGCTTGCAACTGAGATAACAAAAAAAATAAATTCCGCCTTACCTGAAGGCATAGAAAGCGTAACCGTCGCCGGTCCAGGATTTATTAATTTCACCTTGTCGCCCTTATGGCTGCATAACGTTCTACTGAGGGTACTAGAACAAGGGATTACGCAATTCGGTCAAACAGATCTTGGGCAAGGAAAAAAAGTCAATATTGAATTCGTAAGTGCGAACCCAACGGGTCCATTGCATGCTGGTCACGCACGCGGAGCGTGCTATGGGGACTCGATAGCAAACATCCTCCAAGCTGTCGGGTTTGATGTCGAACGGGAGTTCTATGTCAACGATAGAGGACTCCAAATGAATCTTTTCGCTGATTCGCTTCTCGCTAGAAAAGCTGGTGATCAAGTTCCCGAGAATGGATACGGCGGAGCGTACGTCGAAGAATGGGCGCAGAAAATGCCAGATGGGCTTTCCCAGGAAGAAGCCCTAAGTTGGGGGTGTGAACATGCAAAAGAGGACCAACGTAAAACTTTGGAGATGATTGGGATAGTTTTTGACATGTGGTTCAGTGAGAGTTCATTGGTAGATAGTGATGCCATTGACCATACAATCCGAGCTTTAGAGGAGAAGGAAGCCACATATGAAAAAGATGGAGCAAAATGGCTGAAATCTACTGATTATGGCGACGACAAAGATCGTGTATTAGTTAAAAGTGACGGAGAATATACCTACCTCACTCCAGACGCTGCCTATCATCGGGATAAATTCTCCCGATCTGATTGGCTAATAAATATCTGGGGAGCAGATCATCATGGCTACATTGCTCGGATGAAAGCCGCTATGGAAGCTCTCGGCCATGATCCCGAGCAGCTCACGGTGACGATAACTCAACTTGTGAAACTAGTCCGAGGTGGACATGAAGTCCGCTTATCGAAACGACATGGTGAGGTCATCGAACTTCGAGAAATCGTTGAAGAGATCGGTCCAGATGCTACGAGATTCATGTATCTCCTACAATCTGTCGACACGAAACAAACATTTGATCTTGATCTCGCAGCATCGAAAGTGATGGAAAATCCAGTTTTTTATGTCCAAATGGCTCACGCTCGCCTGCGGTCGATACAGGCGAAAGCTGAAACCCTAGAGATGTGGCCATTGCCAGTAGACAATGCGAACCTCTCACTACTTACTCATCAGCGAGAACTAGACCTGTTGAGAGATCTCTACAATTTCGCAGACGTTGTTCAATTATCGGCGCGTGAACTAGCACCTCACAAAATAGCCATTTGGCTTCGCGAACTAGCAACATCGGTCCATGGGTTCTATCACGACTGTTATGTGATTGGAGATGGAGTCTCACAAGAACTAACGAATGCCCGCCTCCAACTTGTCGAAGCTGCCCGAACAGGTTTGGTTTCAGGCCTAAATCTTCTAGGTGTTTCAGCACCCAATTCTATGTAGGTGATTCAAATGACAGATCCTATTTCCAATACACTGCTTCCAGATAATTCAACGGTTGATGACGATGGGATGCTTGTTATTGCAGGTGTTCGAGTGGATGATCTGGCAGCGGAATACGGCACCCCACTATTTGTATATGACGAGCAACACATCCGCTCCCGTTGTCAGCAAGCCGTTCGGGCCTTTGGTCAAGGAGTAGCCTATGCGGCAAAAGCATTCCTATGTACAGCTATGGCTCGTTTAGCCCATGAGGAAGGAATGCATATTGACGTTGCGACAATGGGGGAAGCGTACGTTGCATTACAAGCAGGCGTTCCAGGTGAAAATCTGGTATTTCATGGAAATAACAAATCCGAAGAAGAGTTACACTATGCCGTTGAAAATCGTATTGGGCGAATTGTCATTGATAGCTTCGACGAGATGAATCGAATTGAAAGGATCTTAGATAGCACTGGGGGAAAGGTTCAAGCTCTTATTCGAGTAACTCCAGGGATCCAAGCTTCCACACATGACTATGTGGCTACAGGACAAGACGATTCCAAATTTGGGTTTACGGTATCGACGGGCTGGGCAGAGGAGGCTGTCGAACGTGCCTCGTCGTCTAATTGCATAAATTTGCTTGGCATCCATGCCCACATCGGCTCTCAGGTATTTTCTCTCGATTCATTTCGTCGCGCAACTGAAGCTCTTGCTGGCCTATCAAACCTTTTCCAACTATCCGAACTCTCAGTAGGGGGAGGTTTAGGAGTCGCATACATAGAAGAAGAAGAGACTCTTGATATAGAAGAATGGGGCATGACAATTAGATCTGTATGTTCTGAAGCTGGTGTTACCGCCCGAGTCACAGCTGAACCGGGCAGAGCGATCGTAGCAAGTGCGGCAGTTACCCTTTACACAGTTGGGACTATCAAGGAACTTGCGGGAATTCGGACGTATGTTGCTGTCGATGGAGGCATGCACGATAATCCTCGACCTGCACTCTATGGAAGTGGCTATGAAACATTTGTACCAAGCCGCGTGATGGATCCGCGAAACTCTCCAATAACGCTTGTCGGGAAACATTGTGAATCGGGAGATGTAATCGTCTCCAATGGGTATGTTCCTGACGGTTTAGCTGTTGGAGACATACTAGCTACACCTGTTACAGGTGCTTATGGTCATTCGATGGGCTCCAACTACAACAAAGTCCTAAGGCCCGCAGTTGTTTTTGTTAACGAAGGTTCGCATCGTCTTGTGATTCGCCGTGAAGAGTTATCTGATCTGGTGAAGACAGATGTGAGATGAAAGATCAAAGATGCAGCCCTTGTATGTTTACAAGAGGTTAAATAGAAGCTTTTAAAGAAGCCAGTAGATCAGCCATGCGATACCTGCGAGCAAGAGCAGTGGGAACATCAATAGAAAGTTCAAGGAAAAGGTGATAAAAATTTTTTCCTTGAACCATTTCCATCTATCCATAGTCAAAGTTTAGTGTGGGGCTAATAACAGCTGCTACGACTATTTGATGAAATCCGGTTCTGACCGGAGCCGAAACGAATTTAAGATTTAATTACTCACTCGTTCCCGAACTACTCAGCTACCGTGGAGAATAAGGAAGTAACCTCTATTCGAATTGGTGTGCTTGGATACGGAAATGTTGGGAAAGCACTGGTTAACTTAATCACTGACCAACGGGAGCCGATATTATCGCGGACGGCCTTAGACTTATCCGTTGATGTCGTAGCCGTAAGAGATCCTAAGAAACACAGTGATCTTGAGGTAGCTTCACCGCAGATCACTGGTAATGCCTATGATGTTGTAGTTTCGGACAATATTGATGTCATCGTCGAAGTTATCGGTGGCGTTGAGCCGGCGAAAGATCTAGTTCAAGCTGCTCTTAATGCTGGGAAACCTGTAATTACAGCCAATAAAGAGTTACTGGCAAAGCATGGTCCTGAACTATTTCGAATTGCTGATGATAGAGGCTTAGACCTACTTTTCGAAGCCGCCGTAGCCGGAGGTGTTCCGCTAATGCGGGTACTTCGTGAATCGCTTAAAGGAGAACCTATCCAGCGAGTTATGGGTATTGTCAACGGAACCACAAACTACATCCTCTCCAAAATGTCCGAAACAGGGATGTCCTACGAGGATGCTTTAGCTGAAGCTCAAGCGAAAGGATATGCCGAAAGTGACCCCAGTGCCGATGTTGATGGCCAAGACGCTGCCTCGAAGGCAGCGATAATAGCGATGGTAGCATTTGGCGCTCAGCTTGGACTCTCAGATGTCTCTTATGAAGGAATAACAGAAATCACAGCAGGTGATATTTTGTTTGCAAAAAGATTCGGCCACACCATAAAGCTTCTTGCGATCGCTGAGCAGAGTCCAAATGCGATAGGGGTAAGAGTTCATCCCGCTATGCTGCCTAATTATCATCCGCTTGCTTCTGTTAGGGATAGTTTCAACGCTGTCTTTGTCGAAGGAGAAGCAGTAGGTGACCTAATGCTATATGGTCGCGGAGCAGGAGGGGATCCTACCGCATCAGCAGTTTTAGGAGACGTCATTGCCGCTGCGAATAACCTCACTCAGAATACGAATAATGGTTTAGGAAATCTTCGTACGACTGCGATCCAAGCCACTGAGGAACTAGAAAGTGCCTATTATATTAACCTTGAAGTTGCTGATGAACCAGGAGTGTTAGCTGCTGTCGCAGCAGTTTTCGGGAAACATGGAGTCTCTATTCGGTCCATGGAGCAAGAAGGCCTTGGTGAAGAAGCACGCATAGTGTTTATCACGCACTCAAGCAAGGAACGTAATGTCCACTCGACTCTAGATGAGCTCAGAAAACTTACTTGTGTGATCCAAATTGGCACGAAAATACGTGTGATGGGTCATTAGCACCCAATGCAGTATGTAAGTACCAGAGGAGAAGCGCCTTCCCTAAGTTTCGGAGAAGTTCTACTTGAAGGTCTTGCCGTTGATGGCGGCCTTTACTTACCTGAGGAATGGCCGACCACAACACTCAATGGTCTAGAAACAACTCTCGGTTCCAAACCAAACTATAAGGATGTAGTAATTGAAGTTCTGAGACCGTTCACTTCTGGCACTATCAGCACAGAAGACTTACGAGAACTTGTAGATAAAGCGTACGCCTCATTTACACATTCAGAAGTTGTCCCTCTTAAACAGATTGGTGACGGTATCTGGCTTTTGGAATTGTTCCATGGTCCTACCCTTGCATTTAAGGACATTGCCCTGCAGCTCGTAGGCCAAATGTTTGATTATGAGTTAGCGAAGCAGCAGAGAAGAATCACCATTGTTGGCGCGACATCGGGTGATACCGGTTCTGCCGCCATCGAAGCCTGCCGAGACCGGTTAGCAATCGATATTGTTATTCTCCACCCCCATCAAAGGACAAGTGAAGTACAACGACGGCAAATGACCACTGTCGAATCTTCGAATGTTCACAATATTGCAATCGAAGGGACGTTTGACGACTGCCAAGATTTAGTAAAGGCGATGTTTTTAGATGAGGGTTTTAGACGAGAGCAGAACCTATCAGCGATCAATTCAATTAACTGGGCTCGTGTCATGGCGCAAACTGTCTACTACTGGTGGGCAGCAATGCACTTCCATGGAAGACAAGATGCAGTAGAGTTTTCTGTTCCAAGCGGAAATTTTGGAAACGTTTTCGCTGGATATGGTTCTCATTTAATGGGATTAGAGGTATCACAAATGATCGTGGGAACGAACCAGAATGAGGTTCTCAACCGTTTTTTCCAGACCGGATCAATGCTAGCGACTGATGTTGTCCCGACCCTCTCACCTTCTATGGATATCCAAATCCCGAGCAACTTTGAGCGATTACTCTTTGAAATGTATCAGCGCAACGGCATTAAGGTGAAGGAAGCCATCGAGGGGTTTCGCCGTTCAGGGGAGCTCCGAATCTCAAAAGATGAACTAAGCGCGTTGCAACAAAAATGGACAAGCGCTCGGGTTGATGATGATGTAACGCTTCAGACAATTGCTGAGACCTACAAGCTCACTGGAGAATTGGTCGATCCACACACAGCGGTCGGTATTGCAGCCGGGAAAGCAAAGCGAAGGCCAGATAATGGCCCACTTATTTGCTTAGGAACCGCACATCCGAGCAAATTCCCCGAAGCAGTTAAGAAAGCCACAGGCGTCAAACCCGACTTGCCTCAACACCTTGAAGATCTTTATGACCGGACTGAACACTATTCAGTGCTGCCAAATGACTTGAATGTTGTGAAGTCACATGTGAAGGATATTGTTAAGAAATAGGCACAATTCTGCCCTATCTGGAGTTTTTTGTTGCTTCTTTAGCATTAAATAGGATAAAGTTTCAACTGTTGACAAGGTCTCTAGCGAGATATCAACTTTTAGCACTTTCTTGTTTCTGCAGAAGTAGCTTTAGTAGAACTTGTCAGCACTGAAACAAAGATGATGAATGAAGTGATGTGGCGAAATAAAGATCAGATACTTCTGACCGGTAATGGATGCAATGAGCACAAACGAAGCTGATAGAGCAGATCTAGAATCCAAAGATAAGGATTCTCTGATTCAAATAGCAACGGCCTTGGGTGGTAAACCCTCATCAAGGGCTCGTAAATCAGAGGTTATAGACCTTATCCTTAAACTCGCGAATGAGGAAGGGGGCGGTCCCAGTACTGCGGAGGACTCGAGAAGTTCCGGTGCAGACAATCGGCCCGATGACTCCCCACAGCAAGCCTCTCCGAAGAATCGCGGCTACTCTGCTGACCCTATGGCCGATGCGCGTGCTGAAGCCAATGGCGAGAATGGGCAGAACACAGAAGAAGAACCACAGGAAGGTGGAGGGCGCGGAAGGCGTAGACGCGGAAGAAGCCGCGAAGGTATGGAAGAATGGACTGGTGACCCAGTAGAGGCGGAGGGGTATCTCGATCTTCGAGATGACGGATATGGGTTTTTGCGGGTTAACGGATTTCTGCCAAGTCGTGATGACGTGTATGTGCCCGTAAAATTTGTTCGCCAATACGGTTTACGTAAAGGCGACCATCTCATCGGAGCGTATAGACCAGCTAATAGGTCAGAAAAAAATCCGGCGATGCTTCGACTTGATGCTATCAATGGGTCTGAAGCATCGAACATGACGGACCGTCCAGACTTCACTGAATTGACTCCAGTCTTCCCAGATACGAGATTGAAACTAGAACGGCCTGAAGATCCGGAAAATGCCATAGCGAGAGTGATAGATCTGTTAGCGCCGATCGCTAAAGGGCAAAGGGCTCTTCTTGCTGCTCCAATCCGATCTGGAAAGACAGCAATACTAAAGGAAATCTCGCAGTCGATCGAAACCAGTTATTCTGAAGTGAAGCTGCTTATGCTTCTTGTCGATGCCCCTCCAGAAGAAGTTACGGAGATGAAACGTTGGCTGACTCGTTCAGATCTCGTAGCGTCAACATTTGATCAGCCGCCTGAAGAACATATTGCTATTGCAGAACTTACGATTGAGCGTGCGAAGCGAATGGTCGAGCTAGGTGAAGATGTTGTTGTGATTGTAGATGGGATGACCCATCTTGCTCGCGCTTACACTCTCGTCTCGCAAGGCTCAGGAAGGCTGGTGTCGGGTGATCTCGATGCTTCGGCTCTATACCCTCCCAAACGTTTCTTTGGCTCGGGGCGGAAAGTAGAGGAGGGCGGTTCACTTACCGTGATTGCTACAGTGCTATCCGAAACACATTCCAAGGTAGATGAATTAGTCCTCAACGAGTTACAAGGTGGGAGTACGATGGAGCTGCATTTATGCTCAGAGGCAGTCGATGCGCAACTTTTCCCGGGGGTTGATGTAAGGAAATCAATGACCAAAAATGTGGGATCCCTGTATTCGAATGAAGAACATGCCCAAACTATTAAATTGCGGGAAGAGCTAAAAAAATCCTCTGATGGTGGGGATCGTCTAGAAGAGTTGAGAAGTCTTCTCGTGCAGATAGATGAGACCGAAGACAATGCACAGTTGCTGGGGAAACTTGCCGTTTCTGGTGAAAAGTAAATCGGGATCTTTACTGCATGGGGTGCGGGCTTCCGATTCCCCCGATACCCTCAAATGATTAACGTGTGGAGATAAGAAATGAAACCAGATATTCATCCCGAGTATAGGCCAGTAGTTTTTCAGGATACTTCGTCTGGCGATTCATGGGTTACTCGGTCCACGATTGAAACGGAAGAGACTATTACGTGGGAAGATGGGCAGGAGTATCCACTAGCCAAAGTCCCGATTTCCTCTTCTAGTCACCCGTTCTTCACGGGGACAATGACGATTGTTGATACGGCGGGACGTGTTGAAAGATTCGAAAAACGATACGGGAAAAGAAAGCGACAGTCCGACTCCGCTGGAGAATGATCCATTTTGCAATCCTGTTTGGGTTGGATGATGAAAGATAACTCCCAGTTCGCATCGTTGGTACTCGCCAAACTCAAAAGCTTGGCCGCTACTCTTGGCCAATCCGATGATTATGAGGAAGAGATCTTTCCATCTGGTGCTTTGCTTTTCAACTCCTCCCGAGTTGTCGCCTATTCAGCTTCTGACGAGGTATCAATTCTTTCAGTTGTTTTAGCCCATCATGCAATGCATCAAAATATGGAAGTCCACCTTGTTGCGGATCATGAAAATCCGGTCTTGTGTGAGCAGAAACTCGGTTTTGATCTAGATATCAGGGTTTGGCTTGTAGAGGGAAAAGAGCTGATTGAACATCCTGAAATTCCGACTTACTATCAGGAAAGAGCTCCGGAGGAAGCTAGGAGCTTAGGAGCAAAGTTAGAAAAATTTGACTGCTGCGTGATAGAAGAACATGGTGCTCTCCGAGCGGAAGTCCACGGCGTAGAAGTTGCGCGTGTGGTACGGGCCGAAGACGGCATGTTTGAAATCAATGTGGGTGTCGGAGAATATGATCAGAATGCGCACTTCACTCTAAATAGAAACGCTGAAACTGAGAAGAACTTGGAAGAAGTAATAGCCACTGTTAAACAATTCCGGCACAAGGAAGGCGCTCCCCACCCCCTAAATCGCATATTGCGATCTCGGTGGTTAATGTCGAAAGCTATCTCCAACCCAGCGTTATTGGGGATGCAGGAATTGAACTTTGTGGAATCGTTGCTGCCCACATACGACGCTCTAAACAATGAACCATGTTCGGCTGTGGGTCTAAAGGGAGGTATTGCGACTTTGGTCATATCGGCAACGGGTGTGGACTTAAATCTTGTACCTTATGCTGGTGGTCAAATAAATCGC
>CAJWET010000048.1 GCA_913031515.1 uncultured Acidimicrobiaceae bacterium
GCTTGGCGGCCATAGGACCTGGAATCGGCATCGGTGTTGTTGTCGCAGCTGCGATAGACGCGATGACCCGCCAACCTGAATCAGCCGGAACTGCTCGGACAACGATGTTTTTAGGGATTGCCTTTACCGAGGCGCTTGCCCTTATCGGATTCGTTGTATTCATCCTGCTGCTTCCATAGGAGACTCATGAAAAAACGATTATTTTTAGCTTCGGTTACCGGAGCGCTTCTCTTGACATTTGGGATGGCTGGCACGGCATCTGCAAGTGGCGAAACCCTAGAAGGGTGCTTTCTTGAAGAGTGGCTAGAGGAGAAAGGCCACCTTGGAGGCGACCACGGCGAGGGAGGTGACCATGGAGGTGACCATGCAGCTCTTCATGATGAAGAACTACTTGCAGAGATAGAGAAGAAATGTATTGAAGCTCCAAGTCCCATTATCCCAGAACTCAATGAAGTCATTTGGGGTGGAGGCGCTTTTCTTGTCCTTCTTGCGCTGATGTTATGGAAAGGTTTCCCAGCTGTCAAAAAGATCATGGATGAGCGATCAGAGAAAATTGCTTCTGACCTCGATCAAGCTGACCAGACCAAAGCCGACGCGCAGGCAGTGAAAGCCCAGTACGAAGCTGAACTTGCTGATGCAAAATCAGAGGCTTCCCGCATAATTGAAGAAGCTCGCCAACAGGCTGAAACTTTACGAGCAGATTTACAGGAACGCGCCGAAGCAGACATCGCTGATATGCGGACACAGGCCGCTCTAGACTTTGATGCAGCTCGCGAACGAGCTATGGGTGACCTTCAGGCAGAAGTATCAGATATTGTTGTTGGGGCTGCTGAGCGAGTTGTTGAGGCGAATCTTGATGCGGAAGCACAGACCCGACTTATCGAAAACTACATCAACCAGGTTGGTTCGGAATAATAGGGCGAATGAGGTACTGATGTCAGAAGATCGAATCATAAAATATGCAGAGGCGATACTTGCTGTTGCTTCTGCCGAAAATAATGGGGCAGAAGTTGAAGATGAACTTTTCCGCTTTGCCCGTGCCGTTGAAGGCTCAGATGAGTTACGACTTACCCTGAGCAATGCAAAGATTCCCGCTGCTCGCCGTCAACAGATTGTAGAGGATCTCATTGGCGATCAAGCAACATCAGCGACCACAGCGCTTATTTCTATGCTGGTGGCCGCTGGAAGGGGCGGCGATATTCAACGCATCGCCGACCAGGTAGTGGAGCTAGGGGCAGCTTCTCGAGCTAAGGCTGTTGCCGAGGTCTATTCAGTGATTGAATTGACCCAAGACCAGCAGACAAGGTTAGCGTCTTCCCTGAAATCAGCTACTGGGAAAGATGTTGAAATAAAAATCATCATTGATGAAACAGTGATGGGCGGTCTATTAGTTCAAATTGAAGATGAAGTGATAGACGGAACCGTACGTACAAGACTCAAGCAGCTCCGAGAGGCGTTCTAACATGGCAGAGCTCACAATTAACACCGAAGATATATCATCAGCAATCCGGAAAAACCTTGAGGGGTTTAAACCATCCGTAGCTTCTGGGCAAGTGGGGCGCGTTGTCGAAGTGGGTGATGGCATCGCACGCGTTTCTGGCCTTCCGAATGCAGCAGTGAACGAAATGCTTCAGTTTGAGGGAGGTATTGTCGGTTTAGCTCTTAACCTTGATGAGGATACCATAGGTGCAGTTCTCTTAGGCGAGGCAGCAAGTATCGAAGAAGGACAATCCGTCCATTCCACTGGGGAGATTCTTTCCATGCCGGTAGGGGACGCCATGCTTGGAAGAGTGGTCAATGCACTTGGCGAAGCCATCGACGGTAAAGGCCCGATTTCTGGGGCGGAGTCCCGCCGTATGGAAGTTCAGGCGCCAGGCATCATGGGACGTAAACCTGTCCATGAACCGATGCAAACAGGAGTGAAAGCGATCGATTCTCTTATCCCTATTGGACGTGGCCAACGCGAATTAATAATTGGGGATCGGAAAACAGGAAAAACAACAATCGCAGTCGACACGATAATTAATCAAAAGGGTCTTGGAGTTAAATGCATATATGTCGCTATTGGACAGAAAGCATCAACAGTTGCTCAAACAGTTGCGACTTTGGAAGAATTTGGAGCACTTGACTATACAGTCGTGGTAGTTGCTCCTGCATCAGAACCGGCACCATTTAAATACCTTGCTCCATACTCTGGATGCGCTATTGGACAGCATTGGATGGACAATGGTGAGCACGCCTTAGTTGTCTATGATGACCTTTCGAAACAAGCAGAGGCCTACCGCCAAATGGCGCTACTACTGCGACGTCCCCCTGGGCGTGAAGCCTACCCCGGTGATGTCTTCTATCTACATAGCAGGCTTCTCGAAAGAGCAGCCAAACTTAGTGATGAGCTTGGTGCTGGAAGTCTTACCGCTTTACCTATCATCGAAACAAAAGCAGGTGACATTTCCGCGTATATCCCAACGAACGTGATTTCGATTACAGATGGCCAAATTTTCCTACAGGATGACTTATTCAAGTCGGGTATCCGCCCTGCTGTTGATATTGGTAATTCTGTCTCTCGTGTCGGTTCTGCGGCACAGATCAAAGCTATGAAAACAGCGGTAGGAACCCTGAAGTCAGATTTGCAGCAATTTAGGGAACTTGAATCTTTTGCTGCATTTGGTTCTGACTTGGATGCCGTGTCCCAAGCCCAACTTGACCGTGGATACCGGCTAACAGAACTCCTCAAGCAGGGTATTAATTCACCTATGAAAGTTGAAGAGCAAGTAGTTTCTCTTCTCGCTGGCACGAGAGGTTACCTAGATGGAGTATCCGTGGAGGATGTTGGTCGATACGAAGAAGGTTTGCTTGATCTCGTGCGAAGTCAACACGCAGGGATACTTTCCGAGATTGTTTCATCAGGAAACGTTGACGAAGATGCGCTTGAAGCAATTATTCGAGGATACTCAGAGGGCTTTGAGGGATCTGCGACCGCGTCGGGAATCTCCGTCGATGCAGAAGAACAACCAGATGCTGAAACTGAAACAGTGGATTCAGATACAACCCTTCCCGAGATCGATATAGCTCGGGGAGAAGAAAGCGAAAGTTAATTAGATGCCTGGCGGTCAAGAACGAACGCTCCGACGGAGGATAAATTCGGTCCAATCGACCAAGCAAATTACTCGGGCGATGGAACTTATTGCTGCTACTCGTGTTGTTAAAGCGATGCAACGGGCAAATGCTGCACGGCCTTATTCGTTAAAAATGACGGGAGTAATTGAAGATCTAGCGGCAGGGGGAGTTGGAACTGACGACCCGCTTCTCCGAGTTGAAGAGGATATTAAATCAGTTGGATTTGTTGTCATCACTTCTGACCGTGGCCTCGCAGGCGCATATAACAGTGCTGTGATTCGAGCTGCAGAGCGGGAAGTTATGGCAATACAGACTGAAGGAAAAGACTACAAACTCGTGCTTGTAGGTAAGAAGGCTAAAGACTATTTTAGATTTCGTAACTACGAAATAGAAGCTTCATTTGATGGGATGACTGACGCCCCAACGTATGAAGATGCTAGAGAGCTAGCATCGAAAGTGCGAGATATTTTTGTTGGTGAAAAAGTAGACCAAGTGGTCTTGGCCTATCAAGAGTTTATTTCGATGGGAACCCAGCGGGTCGCTGTTCGTCGTTTCCTTCCACTTGAATCTATGGATACGATAGCTTCCGAAGGAAGCGGCGATGCTGCAGCTCGTGCACTCTTTGAGTTTGAGCCATCCCCCGAAGGGGTTCTCTCCTCCCTCCTTCCCCGATATGTGGAGTCGCGACTGTATTCAGCGCTACTTGATGCTTCCGCATCCGAGCACGCAAACCGTCAACGTGCGATGAAAGCTGCCACTGATAATGCTGAAGAACTTATAACGAAGCTAAGTCGGGCACTGAATAGGGCCCGACAAGATGCAATTACGACAGAAATCATGGAAATTGTCGGGGGCGCTGAAGCTCTTGATGATGATGATGATGACCAGAAGTTACCCGATGAAATACCAGAAGATACATCAATTCCCTCATAACCAATTCGAATTCCGCTAGGAGCAGAATATGACAGTTACCGAATCAAATACGACCCTGAGAGAAGGAAGGGTAGTATCAATCGCGGGTCCAGTGATTGATGTCGAATTCCCTCAAGGCTCTCTCCCAGAAATCAATACGGCTCTCGCCTTTGAGGTTATTGTCGACGGTGAGCCCATTACTGTAATGGCAGAGGTTGCTCAGCAGATAGGTGACAGCCGTGTTCGGGCAGTGTCACTTAAACCAACAGATGGACTTACTCGGGGGACAGCCGTACGTAATACGGGATCAGGTATTGAGGTTCCTGTTGGTGATGTAACTCTTGGGCATGTATGGAATGTGATTGGAGAGCCTCTAGACGTGGATGCTTCCACGTTAGATATTGAAGAGAAGTGGGAGATACACCGTCCAGCTCCTGATTTCGACAGTCTTGAACCATCATCAAATATGTTTGAAACAGGTATCAAGGTGATTGACCTCTTAACTCCGTATAAAGAAGGAGGGAAGATTGGTCTCTTTGGTGGAGCAGGTGTGGGAAAAACAGTGCTCATCACCGAAATGATTAACCGTGTAGCTACCCAACATGGTGGAGTTTCTGTTTTTGCCGGTGTTGGGGAGCGGACAAGAGAAGGAACTGACTTGTTTCTGGAAATGGAAGAGTCGGGAGTTCTTGACAAAGCTGCATTGGTGTTTGGGCAAATGGATGAACCACCGGGGGTTCGTCTTCGAGTAGCCCTTGCAGGAGTCACGATGGCTGAGTATTTCCGAGATGTCCAAAATCAGGATGTTCTTTTGTTTATAGATAACATCTTCCGATTTGTCCAAGCTGGTTCAGAAGTATCAACCCTGCTTGGACGTATGCCGTCCGCTGTAGGTTACCAGCCAACGCTGGCTGATGAAATGGGCGAATTGCAAGAACGGATCACATCCACTAGAGGCAAATCGATTACTTCATTGCAAGCTGTATACGTTCCGGCGGATGATTACACTGATCCGGCACCTTTCACGTCGTTTACTCACTTTGATGGGACTACAGAATTGAGTAGGGACATCGCTTCGCTTGGAATATACCCTGCAGTTGATCCACTAGCTTCAACTTCGACCATTCTTACCCCGGAAGTTGTTGGGGACAGGCATTATGCAGTCGCTCGGCGCGTACAGGAAATCCTACAGCGTTATAAAGAGCTGCAAGACATCATCGCTATTCTTGGCCTTGATGAATTATCTGAAGCGGACCGAATAACTGTCGATCGAGCGAGGAAAGTTGAAAGATTCCTATCCCAACCAATGTTTGTTGCTGAGATCTTCACGGGCCAGCCAGGGGTGTTTACAAGTATCGATGATACGGTTTCCTCTTTTGAAGCACTTGTCCAAGGTGACCTAGATCACCTCCCAGAGCAAGCCTTTTATATGGTTGGTGGAGCGGAAGAAGTCGAACGTAAAGCTTCCGAATTAGAGGCAAGTTCGTGATATCGCCACAGAGACCGGTATGTGTTGGGAGGTTCGATGCCTCTACATATTGAACTTGTATCGCCTGAGCGTATCGTGTACGAAGGTGACGCTGATCTCATCATAGTAAGAACAACGGATGGGGAGATAGGGTTCCAGCCCGGCCATGTCCCCTTTGTTGGAAATTTAGTACCTTCGGTTGTTCGCGTAGCCTTAAGTGACGGAGGGGTTCAACATATTGCTGTCCATAGTGGGTTCGTCGAAGTTTCAGATGACCACGTTGCGCTGCTATCTGATGTAGCAGAACTAGCTGAAGACATAGACGCTGACCGTGCTAGAAAAGCCCTCGAAAAAGCGACAGAGGCATTAACAGAGGGTAGTGAAAATATTGAAGCGGCATTCGCTGTTAAGCGAGCTGAGGTTCGGATACAAGCAGCGGAAGCCTCTTAACAACATCTGTTAATTCCTTCCCTCAATCATTAGGTCCAAATCCCGGTTTCACAATTTCGGAGAATGCTTCATCTCCTATTCTAGCCTTAATGGCCGGTTCGAAATCTGGAGCCCTTCTTAGTGTATGCCCGCCGTCAACCGCAATATTTTGTCCGGTTACCCACCCGCTTGCATCACTGGCCAACCATACAACAGCATCACCTACCTCTTCTGGCTCTCCGACTCTACCGAGAGCCATATTCCTCCGGTAGTCATCAATAAGGTGGGGCATATGGTCAAACATGGCTGCGGTCGCTTCTGACCGGACGATGCCAGGACGAATTGAATTGATTCGGATACCGAACCCTCCTAGTTCATCGGCTGCACTTTTTACCAACATATCGAGTCCTGCCTTACTAGCGGAGTACGCGGCTCGGAAACGTCCCCCCAAAGCCCCTGCAATAGAAGAAATAGCGATGATAGACCCACCTTGTTCCCGCATCCGTTCAGCAGATTTCTGGATCGTGTTGAAAGCACCAACAACGTTCACTTCAAGAACCGATCTTAGAGTTTCTGCTTCCATGGTAAGGAAGGGGCCACCTGCACCGATTCCAGCATTTGCCACGGATATATCTATCGACCCGTCTCCATTAGAAGCTTCTTCAACAGCTGCTAGAACCTGGTCCGGTGAAGTAACATCACAAACCGATACTTTGATTGACCTTGGGTTAGCCCCACCATCTTCAAATTGTTTCTTAGCATCGAGTAGTACATCCTCTCTTCTTCCTGCAATGGTTACAGTGGCACCAGCCTTCAACAATTGTCGCGCGATACCTAGGCCTATCCCTGTTCCGCCCCCAGTGACAAGTGCATGTTTTCCAACTAACTCAGCCATTTTTCCTCCACCGTTTAGGATTACTTGAGAATCTCACTTGTAGTCAATGTCACTTATCGCGTTGAGTTTATCTTGAACATGTTGTGCATTAACTAATCTCACAGTTCCCGATTTCGATCGCATTACGAGTGACTGCGTGTGAGTCATATTCGATTCATAACGTACACCGTGAAGTAGGTCTCCATCGGTTATACCCGTCGCCGCGAAAAAGCAGTTATCACCACTTACGAGGTCATCGATACAGAGCGGCTGCGAAATATCGTACCCTTCATCAGTTGCTTTTTGTTTTTCACCGTCATCTCTTGGCCATAACTTCCCTTGAAGGTCTCCGCCCATACATTTTAAAGCTGCTGCTGCTATCACCCCTTCGGGTGTTCCCCCTATTCCAAAGAGAATATCCGCTCCGGAATTTGGCCAGGCTGTGGAAATAGCGCCGGCGACATCACCATCAGGGATAAGACGAATGCGTGCTCCGGCTGTTCGAAGTTCATCGATAAGATCATCGTGTCTGGGGCGGTCCAGGACTACGGCAGTGAGATCTCTGACAGGTTCCCCTTTGGCGTCAGCTACAGCTAGGAGGTTATCTGTCGGGCTAGCGTTAATATCGATCTTTCCTTTTGCGGCAGGTCCAACAGCTATCTTTTCCATGTATACACATGGACCAGGATCAAACATGGTGCCATGTTCACTGACTGCTATTACCGCAATCGCGTTACCTCTCCCAAGAGAAGTCAGCGTGGTGCCATCAATCGGGTCTACTGCCACATCGCATTTTGGTAAGGAACCATCTCCTACGCGCTCACCGTTAAAAAGCATGGGTGCTTCGTCTTTCTCTCCCTCACCGATAATCACTATTCCGTCCATCTGAACGCTCCCCAGCACTACCCGCATCGCGTCGACGGCCGCTCCATCTGCACCTTCCTTATCCCCGCGTCCCATCCACCTAGCAGCTGCCATAGCAGCTGCTTCAGTTACACGAACAAGTTCCATAGCAAGATTACGGTCTGGGGACTCAATAGAAGACATAGCAACTCCAAAAGAAAAAAGTGTTCGCTTTCACACTAATCTAAAACGCTACATCTGCTAGAACTCTCCTGCAGTCAAATATCAAGAATTCTCTCTGCGTGCCATATTCCTCTTTCGCAAGACGGGTAAATACTGTATTGTAATTTGGTGCTATTGGCTGAACTCGAGTTCTACCACTCAAGGAAAATCGCTCCGACTCGACGTTTGGCTCTCGGCAATGCGTATCTCCCTCTTCAGCCTCCGCCAGGAAATGGCTCGCTTCTTCTCGCTGGAATTGTCGCTCGATATTTACCACAAGTTGATAATGATTTTTACGATGATTATCACACTATTCTCTTTAAAGTACAGAGAGGTGAGAGAGTAGCTCAACCACGTCTTCGCCACCGGCTACAAGAAGACAAGATTGGTTTAACTCAAACATGCCATCGGCTTTCTTCAACCAATGGAAAACTTAAGTATACGTTTGGGGAAGGAGATGTAGCCGCAGAACAAAATGTGCTCGCCGCCGCCTATGCTGCAGTGGGATTTTCTTACAGTGCCCGACCAGCAACCATGAATTTGCTCCGAAAAGCTACTAAATGGAATGGTGAAGTGAATGAAGATTTCATCGATTACCTTTTTGGTCACCATAAAAATTATGTTGTAGGTATCGGCCACAAGGACGCAACTAGTTGGGCTTTGCATGTTCTGGGGATCGCCCACCCAGCCCCTAGCCGAAGTGAAATAAAACATCACTTCCGAGAGCTCCTACGAACCGCCCATCCCGATACTGGGGAATTGGATCAAGAGTATGATGCGGCGGAGCGGATCTCGGAGCTAGCTGAAGCCCGAAGGATCCTCCTTAGATGAGTAGAATCTTCGGGCTATATTACCCTCGGTATTTTGATGACTTTCGATCTGGCCTGGGTTTCAATGGTTAAACCCAAAGGGTTGCTTCTTTTCCATGGTGCTGGTGGGAACAAGGATCATTTCGTCTTCCGTTTAATCGAAGAGGAGATACAAATCCCCGTCCATAGTGTAAATTTTTCATACAGAGACCAGAGTCGGCGACGTCCACCGCCGCGGGCCCAAAAATTAGTAGATGAAGTGAACTTAGCTACGTCTAATTGGGCTGAAGATTTAGGAATCCCCCCCAGCCATCTTCTTATTGGAGGTAGGTCTATGGGTGGCCGTGTTGCATCTATGGCTGTAGCCAATGGATTAAAATCCCGAGGTTTGGTTCTCCTAAGTTACCCGCTCCATCCCGTTGGGAAACCAGAAAAGCTGCGGACGGGTCACTTCGAGGCAATAGATCGGCCATGTATATTCATCTCGGGCGACATGGACCCATTTGGAAGTACGAGACTATTCAACGAATGTATTCAACTAATCGAAGGTAACGTTTCAATGATTTGGCTGAAGAACCAAAGTCATGACCCTAGGAAGAATCTGAATGTCTTGACTTCTTCACTCAAAGAATGGATAGGTGCACTTCGTTAAGGGTTTTCCGAAGGTAGGTCTTCCGGATTGAGGTCCTCCAATTCTCTATTTCTGGATTCAGGAAAGAACAACAAAATTAAAAGAACTACTAAGACTGGGCAGATCGATAGCAGGCTAAAAGCTTGACCGAAACTTCCAAATCGTTCAGAGAGATCACCGACCAGAAGTAGCCCGCTTGCACTTCCGAGTACCGCAACTACTGATAGGGCGCCATTGCTTTGACCTCGGCGTCCAGTGCTAAACATTTCTGCGCCATACACACCTAAAGAAGGTCCGGCGCCGGCAGAAATAGTCCCTGCAACCATTGCAGTGAACCACATGCCAATCCCAGAAACGCTGTAAG
>CAJWET010000049.1 GCA_913031515.1 uncultured Acidimicrobiaceae bacterium
GGGCTAGTGATCGCTAACCTTGCTTCGCGTAGTGGCCCAGCTACATAGGGGAGGTTATCGCCTATACCGAAACCATCTCCAACCTCAATGATAATTTCCTCATCACTCTCAATTTCGTCATCAGTCAATGTCTCTATCGTTAAATCGAATGATTGGGTACCGGCAGGGAAAATAAATGTTCCATCCAGCGGATCATCGTTGTAATCATCCTCAGCGGTTGCAGAACCCGAAACCTGGTAATCAATAACAGTATCGGTAGCGATAGCAATATCTGAGGTAAAGGTAAACGTAGCTGAGTTTCCTTCAACGACAGTCCCTGGGTTTACGCTAACTTCTATTCGTGGACGATTATCTTCTTGAAAAAGAATACTTGTGAACCTACCTGAGCTTCCAGTATGGGAATGAAGCAGGGTGTGGTTGTTCCTTTCAGATTGGGAACTATCAAAGGCCACTGGTTGGTTGGGAACGCTGGGTTCCAGTTCGAAGCTGATAGTGTTTCGGGCTCCCACGGTGTAACCGGCACTATTTGCACGCAGGGATACAACAATATTTTCGTTCGGTTCAGGAGTTGCACCTCCGTACCCTCTGTTAACTTGCCATTCTCGCAGTCCCGCCCGTGTTTCCTCTGTGAAGAGCTGGTCGACCACACCAACGCTAAATCCGTTGTTTGAGAGGATAGTTTCCAACTGGAGCACATCGGGGCCATCAGATCCGACGTCCAACCTTCGAAAAAATGAGAAGTCTCCGTCCACCGCAACGGCAGCCCGGCCATCTATCGCATAGAGAATGTCGCCGGCGTTGATGGTGTCTCCATCTTCAACGATGACAGAACTAACTTGGCCGTCTACTCCTGATGTGATTCTTTGCAGCTGGTCTCTTCGGATTTCTCCTCGCACTGTCATTTCGTCAGAGAGTGTTCTTCTTTCTACCGGAGCAACTACAAATGTGGGTCCATCGTTGGATGAGCCATTTGAGCCACCTCCGCTGTCAAGGCCTGGCCACACCAACGTCCCGACAAGCGCTAAAGCTACGACAACGGCTCCGCCTACACCCCATTTATAGTTCATACTTTAGGTCTAACTTTCTTCTTCAGCTACGTAATTTTCTGTAACGTATTGCTGGGCCTCTTGCCGACACTCATTGATATCATCAGTGTTGAGGAGACCTTCAGTGCCTTCAGGAGGGGTAAGCCCAGTTCCTGTAGTACCAAATCCAAGTTGCCCTCTTTCATCTGGAACGAGGTCATCGACTTCCCAGCCCAATCGTTCCATGCACTCTTTGAAAACAGGAATACCAAAGTTGAGTTGGGCGATATCTTCAGGCGTTAAGTTCGCTTGAGCCTCTGAGAAGCTTGTAAATGATTCAAGAATGTTACTTTCCGTAGCGCATTTTTGGAGTGCCATAAGGTATTCTTGATCAAATTCACTCACGTCAACGGTTTCGCCATCCGGACCAGGTTGTCCAGGGGCCCCTATGAATTCGACCCCCTCGTCATCGAGGCAACCTTGGAAAATAGAAACGGCGTTCAATAGGCCATCTAACGGGTCTTCTTCAGATTCAGAGACTTCGATATCTTCTTCTTCAGTCTCTTCTGTCGGTGTTTCGTTGAGCTCTTCAACTTCGACATCGTCAACAGAAAGCGTTTCTTCTTGGCTGTCCTCGTCCTGGTTGTCATCCCTTTGTTCCTGTGCGTCCGCAATGACGTCGGAATTGACTACTTGCTGGCCACCTTGACCTCCAACGACTACTGTTCCTTCACTGTCGCTGCTGGATCCGCCACCTCCACATGCTGACGGGATTAACAGGGCAATAGTTGCCGCAATGAGAATAATTTTTTGTTTCATGAGTTCCTCAAGGGTTTCAGATGTGAGCTTTAGCTTAGACTGTATTGGATGGGATTACGGGGTAGTCAAATTATTCTAAGACATTCTTAAACTCAGTTCATTATTTGATCCGAGTGATGTCGGGGTTGGTTTGTTTCGCTGTTGTTCTGGTAGTCACAACAGAGTCTCCGGAGAGAACTCCGCCTCTTCCGAAAAGTCGGCCGAATTGCCAATTAGATAACCCCAATTCTGGGCGGCCAAGCGCATATTGTCCATCAACCCACCGGGTGAAGCCATTACCGACGAAGGGTGCGTTTACAGACTGGTAGAAGTCAGCGTGCTCGGTTTCATCTTCCGAGATTAAACTGGCGATGAACTGGGGTGAGTAGTCGTTGAAAAGATTTACTGCATGATCGGTCGATTCGACGACAACGAGGGAGACTTCTGGTGAGTTTTCCCATTCCCATTCTCGAGCGAGATCATCGAACTGGATAAGGTCTGTTTGTGGTTCTATAACCGAGCCTTCAGCACGGTCGATTTCTACTTCCTGGAACCATTCAGCAGGTATGCATCCTGCTGAAGATTCAACGACATGAAGCTTACTTTTTGTGCCACGACGTTGGCCAGCTTGCGTTAAAGCTTCAAGGAAAACTGGGATTAGGTCATCCGCTCGGCTTGAGGGGACGCAACAAGTATTGAGGGTGTTACAAACTTTTCTATCCAGGGAATGGAAAACTGCATCTTTAAATCGGTCTGGATCAGCACTTTGGCCCGCAACAATCCATGCGCCTCCAGTGCCATGCAAGCTAACTGGGATTCCAGCTTGTCGTGCAACAGCGCCAAGTTGGGCAACAGCCGGACCGGATCCTCTGGCAACGGCTACGGATAGGCGTTCATCAGAGAACATTGCATACCCTGCTGAACGTGCGGGGCTGTTCACAAGAGATACGGCCCCAGGGGGCAATCCGGAATCAATCAGAGCAGGGGTTAGTGCGTGTTCCGAGATAGCATTTGCTGTCCGAAGGGCATCTGATCCGATTCGGAACACAACGGTATTTCCTGATCGAAGGACTCCCGTAGCATCGGCAAAAACATTTGGGCGGCCTTCAAATATAAAGCCAACGACGCCGAGCCCTGCTGTCACTTGATTCACAACCCACCCATCGTGTTGTATGTCTTCAGTAGTTTCTCCGCGGGTTGAGGGAGTAGTACTCCACATGCGAAGTCCCTCGATCATGTTTTCGCGCATAGTCAATGAGAGTTCCAATCGTGTTGTTGATCGTTCTTTTGACTTTGCTTCCTCAACATCTTTTGCGTTCGCTTCAGTAATTAGACTGAACGAATCCTCGTTTTCAAGTTGTTTAGCGAAAGACTCATAGAAAGCAGTTATGGCTTCGTCGGGGACAGTGCCCATTTGTGAAAAAGCCGTAGAAGCTTTTTCGACCGCTTCTCGAGAAAGGGCCCAAATCGCCGCAGGGATATGTAAAAGGTCTCCTGTGGTTTGGATGACGAGGAGGCGGTCTCCTGGTTTAAACGCTGCGGCAAGTTCTGCTGAGACATAGGTAACTTTGTCACCTCCGAAAGGAATTTGCATCCCCTGTGTTAACGAATTCAAATCTGTATCCATTTCGGCATGCTACCTATGGGTTCGTAAGGTCTCAAATATATTAATCAGAAATGAACTGAGATTTCCGTTCGTTCTTTGGATAGGTGCGTCGAATTTATGTGAACTAGATTACATTTCCATGAAAACCGATTGGAACCCTCTTTTAAAAGAAGAATTTGAAAAACCCTATTGGAAGAAACTTCAGCAGTACATATTCGAAGAACGAGCCCGGTACAAAGTTTTTCCACCTAATGACGATGTTTTCGCTGCTCTTCACATGACCTCATATCAGGATGTCAAGATTCTTATCCTTGGCCAAGATCCATATCATGGCGAGGGGCAGGCTCATGGTTTGTGTTTTTCGGTAAAAGATGGTGTTTCTATACCCCCGTCTCTGAGGAATATTTTCAAAGAGATTAATACCGATATAGGAATAACAGTCCCCAATCATGGGAACTTAGAATCTTGGGCACGTCAAGGGGTTCTACTTTTAAATGCTACGTTAACGGTCCGTGCTCATCAGGCTGGATCCCATCAAGGAAAGGGGTGGGAAACTTTTACAGATCAAGTTATTCGTAAGGTGAATGAAAAAGCTGAGAAGGTCGTCTTTCTTCTTTGGGGGGCATTCGCAAGAAAAAAGAAAGTTCTGATCGACATCGAACGCCACCATGTGCTCGAATCCTCTCACCCTTCTCCTTTCAGTGCCCATAGGGGGTTTTTCGGAAGTAAGCCATTTTCAACAGCAAATTCTTTTTTGAAGGAATCTGGGAGGACCCCAGTGAACTGGGAGTTGTAGAGAAGTCACCAGCCTGCTTTTTGTGGGAAAACACTAGAATAGGCATATCAGCTTTTACATTGAACGAAAGGGTAACAGTGGGTGATTTTTTTCAGAATGGTGTCATAACCACATTCCATGATCTATCAAATCGGACAGTTGATGAGCTTGAGTCAGATATATCGGGTTGGGCGAAAACAAGACCAATATCGCTTTTGATCCCTGCCTTGTACTCGGAGTTTGAGGGGGATGCAATCCCAAATATTATTTCTGAATTGAGAAAAGTACCGTACCTCGACGAAGTTATTGTTGGGTTGGACAATGCTGACTCAGAACAATTCACGAAAGCGAGAAAGGCATTTCATGGGTTAGATGCGCGTTGTCGGATTATTTGGAACGATGGCCCCAGAATGCGTGAACTCCAAAAAGAATTGGCCCAGCACAACCTTGGGCCTTTAGAGCGCGGGAAGGGAGCAAACGTTTGGTATGCGATGGGGTACTTCCTTGCTTCAGGAAGAGGTGAAGTTCTTGGAATGCACGATGCTGATATCACCACGTACTCACGCGATATGCTCGCAAAGCTAATGTACCCTGTGGCGAATCCGACCTTCGGCTATGTGTTCTCAAAAGGATTTTATTTCAGGGCAGATGACCAAGGCTTCAATGGACGAGTTTCAAGACTGTTAGTTACTCCGTTGATCCGCGCCCTGCAGCAGACTCTCGGCCCAGATGAGTACCTCAGCTATCTCGATAGCTTTCGTTACCCATTGGCAGGGGAGTGCGCTATGAACGCTGACGTTGTCCTTGGACTAAGAATCCCCTTTGATTGGGGCTTGGAAATCGGGATGCTTTCGGAAGTGTTCCGCCGTTATACGAGTGGAAGAGTATGTCAAGTTGATCTGGCTGATGCCTATGACCACAAGCATCAGCATGTATCAGAAGATGACCCCAACCATGGCCTTCACCGGATGGGAACAGATATTACTAAGTCCATCTATAGAAAATTAGCTATTCGCGGCCAAGTCTTCTCTCAGGGGGTATTTCGAACTCTCAAAGCAACTTACTATCGGAGTGCTTTGGATTTTGTGGATCATTACACCCATGATGCGGAAATGAATGGTTTCCTCGTAGACCGCCACAAGGAAGAACGACTAGTAGAAATGTTTGCTCAAACCATTACTGCTGCTGGTGAACAATATCTTTCTCGCCCCATGGAATTGCCGCTTATTCCTTCTTGGGCAGTCACCTCAGATGCACGGCCAGATGTGTTTAACAGAATTCAGGAAATTGTCGAAACCGACAATGCATAGCCTCACCCTTTACGAAAACAATGAGGGGACTTTCCGAGGTCTTAAATGGCCTTCTTCAACCAGCCATTGCAGCGTATCGAAGAAACTTTCTTCTAACGGTCGCCATTCTAAATTGAATTCTTGACGGGTGTGGAGGTCATCTCCTGGTTTTAGGCCTGTCATGAACTGTGCGGTCGAGTGGTCAAGTGGGAAGGGAAGATGAAGCAGGTCAAAAAGATCACCTAGGTGGCCTAATCCAAGGAAAAGGTTGTCAGGAAGCTGTATAGATCTCATGTTCCGGCCTGTTACGTCACGCAGGAGCGTTTTTGTTTCATCCCAATCATAGAAATGGCCAAATACTCCGAAATGTCGAGGTCCCTGATTCTGAACTACACAGCGAGTTAGAACTTCAGAAAGGTCTCTGACATCATGCATTAGTATCCCCCCCGTTTTAGGAAGAGGGAGGATAGGCACATTAAAGAGACGCGCTATGCCGCTAGCTGCGACACTTATCCCAACGTCTCGTGGGCCGATAATTCCGGAGGGCCAAACTATGACGACCGGATGACCTTCCTCTTGCAATCTTCTCGCAAAGCGTTCTCCTTCGACTTTTGATTGGGCGTACACTCCCAGAGGTTCATCTGAAAGCGGGCCATTGGCCACATATTTCTCTTCTGGCGGCGGATGTAGGGTACTCTGTGAAGAGACATAGATGATTGGATCCATCTCCCTCCGAGCGGCTTCTTCAAGTACCGTACGTGTTCCTTCTATGTTCGTCTCCTTCAAAGAAGGGATCTTTCGGATTTGTGTTCCAGTCACCGCTGCAATATGCATAGCAGCGTCACATCCGTCCATAAGAGACGAGACGGCTACAGGATCGGAAACATCACCAAGGACGTACTTCACTGGATGGATCTTGTGTAGTTCGATGACTCGAGCGAGCTTTTCAGCATTCCGAGCTAGAACTACTGGCTCATGTCCAGCATCAATTAACTTCTTTAAGGTATGGCCGCCTGTAAAGCCGGTCCCTCCCGTAACAGCTACTTTCATCTCTAATTTAGATGCCTATCCTCTGGGCAAGTAATTCCCGATGGTATGTCGGGTCTCCGAAGAGGAGTTCAGAGCTCTTTGCTCGTTTGAAATAGAGGTGGGCAGGATGCTCCCAAGTGAATCCAATGCCGCCATGGATTTGGATATTTTCCGCTGCTGCATGAAAGTATGCTTCAGAGCAGTAGGCCTTAGCAAGACTTGCGGTTGAAGGGAGCTCATCGTTCATTTCAGCGGCACACCAGCCCGCATAATAGGCAGCCGATTTAGCAGATTCTACTTCGAGCAACATGTCTGCGCATTTGTGTTTAATGGCTTGGAAGGAACCGATAGGACGGCCAAATTGCACCCGTACTTTGGCGTATTCAACTGCCATATCCAAACACATTTGGGCCCCCCCGACTTGTTCTGCAGCTAGGCCGACAGCAGCGAGATCTAAAACTGTGGACAGCGTGTCCCAACCTTTACCCTCTTCGCCAATAAGGGTCGCGGGCGTGCCAGAAAAATCAAGTTTTGATTGTTTCCTTGTTTGGTCCATCGTTGCAAGTGAGGTTCTCGTTAGTCCATCAGCGTCTGCATCGACACGGAAGAGGCTCACACCGTTTGCAGTTCGAGCTGCAACGAGGATGATCTCAGCAGTGTTTCCATCAAGTACGTACATTTTCGAACCGTCAAGCGTAAAGCCATTTTCAGATTCACTTGCCTGCATAGCGATTCCACTTTCATCCCACTTTCCATTCTCTTCGGTAAATGCAAGCGTCGCTATTGTCCCACCAGCTATTTGGGGAAGGAGTTCACCTTTGGCTGTTTCATCACCACAGTGGATGAGGGTGTTTGCAGCAAGGACGACGCTTGAGAAGAAGGGGGCGCAAAGAAGGGCCCGACCCATTTCTTCTAGGATGACGATTAGTTCGACATATCCGAAACCCTGTCCACCGAATTCTTCCGGGATGATAAGGCTTTGGAGTCCCATTTGTTCGCTCATTTGTTGCCAGACGTCAGGGTCAAACCCGTTTTCTGTATCCATCTGTTCGCGGACATCTGCTTCTGGGGATTTTTCTTCTAGGAAGTTTCGTACGAATTCCCGGAGGGTTTCTTGTTCTTCTGAAAAGGCAAAGTTCATTCTTGCTCCTAGTGCATTTTATGGCGGGGAACCAAATAGTTGTATACATCGCCAAGGATACGGGGACGACGAGAATTTGTCACATTGTATTATGTACATCTGTGTACGCAATAGGGTATTGTAAGGTTATGGTAAGTGGAAACCATATCGGAGTCAGGGAACTGAGAGCTGGCTTAGCGACCTTTCTCAAAAGGGCGGAAGCCGGAGATCGGATTATCGTAACGGTTGATGGGCATCCAACCGCTCAACTAGGGCCTCTTCAACCCAAAGGTGAACCGGATTTAGATGACCTTATAGCAACGGGCCATGTAAAGAGACCTAAGCAGGATAGTAAGCCCTTAGTACCTGAGGTTGCAGGAACACCTGTCGACCTCTCTATAGACCGGATTCTTCAAGAATTACGCGGCCAATGATTCTGGCTGTCGACACTTCGGCTTTAGTGCTTCGGTACCTTCCGGGGCGGCATAGGGAAATGGTCCTCGATGAAATGGCGGAAACTGATATCTGGTGCGCTTCGGTACTGGTGCGAACGGAAGTACTCCTTACCCTACATCGAGCATCGATTTCACCGTCACAATATTCAGAGCTATCACGTCAATTTAATGCTGATTGGGATGCTTTCTATGTGGTCCCGTTAGACGGACGCTGTATCAGTCACGCTTCTGAATTGGGCTCCAGATTCGGCTTGAGACTCGTTGACGCTCTTCATTTCGCTGCGGTTGATCGACTTCCCCGTCCGGTAAAATACCTCACACTTGACCATAGGCAGATACCTGCGGCTGTTGAACTCGGGTTTGAACTACTTACTCCTCTAGAGCAGTAGAAAGAACTAGATCTCGTTTTCTGGCCGACCGGTCCCACCTTGCGGTTTGCCACCCATGTTCGCATTTAACGTGCCTTTGGACATAAGTTCTGCCATAAGGGGTCCAAGTTCAGTTGGGTCATCAGGTTGTGTACCAACAGGACCCAGGCTCCAACCTTCAGCAATTCCCAATTGGTCACCACGAATATCGAACAGCCTACCTGTGACAGCGCTTGCCTCTTCGCTGCATAGCCATGTCGCAGTGACCGCTTGCCATCTTGGGGACATTGCTTCCTTCTGTTCATCGGTTAGACCATCCATGCCGACCAAGTCAGCAGTCA
Organism: uncultured Acidimicrobiaceae bacterium; assembly: GCA_913031515.1. Lineage (GTDB taxonomy): Bacteria > Actinomycetota > Acidimicrobiia > Acidimicrobiales > UBA8592 > UBA8592. Next base: position 8,807 of record CAJWET010000049.1, read on the forward strand.
TCCTCGACAAGGCCGCTGGTACAAGGGCATTTACGGTAACGTTGTATTTCGCTAGTTCCATCGCAGTTATTACAGTGAAAGCAGCGATGCCTGCCTTTGCTGCCCCATAGTTGCTCTGCCCTATATTCCCGTATATGCCAGATGGTGAAGAAGTGTTGATGATACGGCCGTACGTTTCTTCGCCTGCCTTCGCTTTGTTACGCCAATAAACAGCTGCGTGATGAGAAGGCCCAAATGTCCCTTTTAAATGCACGCTCATAATCGCATCCCAATCATCTTCGGTGAGAGAGAAAAGCATTCGATCACGAAGGATCCCAGCATTGTTGATAACAATATTGATGTCACCGAAAGTATCTACAGCCTGTTCAATCATTTCCTTCGCTGCATCGAAGTCTGCGACATTCCCACCATTCACAACCGCTTCACCGCCGAACGATTTAATTTCCTCTACAACTTTTTGGGCTGCCGAAAGGTCTTCTCCAATGCCATGTCGATCGCCTCCAAGATCATTGACGACGACTTTGGCTCCATGTGAAGCGAGCATCAGGGCATGTTCTCGCCCTATCCCTCCTGCAGCTCCAGTAACTAAGGCAACTTTTCCTTCAACAAGTTTACTCATCATTCCTCTTTCATATTTAAGCGATCCCTCTGGGGCGAGAATACTCAAAGTCAAGGGTGATGTGCGACCCAAGCTTGAGATTCCCGCGTTTTTAGCAAATTTTACCTCCAATTCTTCTTCTTT
>CAJWET010000050.1 GCA_913031515.1 uncultured Acidimicrobiaceae bacterium
GTTACTGTCCAAAAACCATCACTGGCCACTGGATCTTCAGAAGTATACGAAACTGCTTCCCCAGTGACGAGGTATTCTTCTTCAGAAAATCCTTCCGGGAGAGGGGCGGCACCCAACGGTTGAAGAATACCTTCACCCAATCCATCAGCGTTAGTCCACTCGTTGGGAAAACGGAACGTCACCACATATTCTTCCACCTGTTCCTCCTTTTCTTCCTGAGGGTCTTCTTCAATCATTTCCGGTGTTTCACTTTCCTGAGGTTCTTGAACAGGCGTGGGTTCTACACTGGGAGTAGGTGTTTCTTCTACAGATTCGTCTGCTGTTACACTGTCCGCCTCTTCTCCAGTATTGGTATTAGAACCACACGCGCTAAAAACAGCCACTGCACATATAGCGCACACGGACAAGAATCTCGACGAATTTTTCCCCACAACCATAGGATAACCACAACAGAATTTCCACGCCGGCTTTTGAACTGCAATTATGGAAGGAGACTTGAAAAGATCTAAGGAGGAACGATGCCCTATACCATTGAACAGCTTTCTGACCGCGAGCAAATCCGTGACGCAGCGATGCGCTATTGCCGCGGCGTTGATCGCCTCGACCCTGACCATATGAAATCAGCGTATTGGCCTGAAGCAACCGATGACCATGGAAATTTCACTGGTAACGCCCATGAATTTGTCGATTACTGTATGAAAGCGCACCTGAGATGGAAATGGACGATGCATTCCATCTACAACCACCAGATCGAACTCGACGATGATGGAGTCCATGCAAGAGGAGAAATCTACAACATCTCCCATCTATGTAGGAAAGACACCGGAACTGTTGACACGTGGTATGGAAGGTACCTGGATCTCTACGAGAAACGTGACGGCGAGTGGAAAATCCTAGAACGAGTCTGCGTTCACCATGGTTCCCAAGTAATCGATGCCTCACCAATGCCAATGCAAACGAATAGATATCGAGGAGGGTCATTCGACCGTCCAGCGAAAGGTCGTCCAATTGGGCCTTAACTTGTGAGTCCACTAGGTGTCCAAGCCTTCTCTGTGACAACATAGGCGAATGGTATTTGAAACGCTCACGGTGACGATTGAGGACGGCATTGGGAAATTAACTCTCAATCAACCTCAAAAACTCAACCCGTTAGGTACGAACACACTTCAAGAGATAGCAGAAGCGACTGAATGGTTCGATCAGCAGAACGCATCTGTTGTGATCATTAGCGGTGAAGGTCGGGCTTTTTCCGCAGGGTTTGACCTTCGAGAATTTGCTAGCGGAAATCAAGAGGGTAGAAATGGAGCTGCACTCGGTAAGCAAATGGCTGACTCAATAGAGAATATGAAAGCAGTCGCAATCGCCGCAGTCCACGGTCATTGTGTCGGAGGGGGAGTTGTCCTTGCCGGAGCCTGCGATTTGAGAATCGCCGCAACAAACACAATATTTTCTATTCCTGAAGTAGATCTCGGGATTCCGCTTGCATGGGGAGGAATTCCACGTCTGGTTCGTGAAATAGGTCCAGCCATGACAAGAGAACTAGTTATGACCTGCAGACCTTTCAGCGCCGAAGAAGCCAAGTCAATAGGGTTCGTCAATCGCGTTGTCGACCAAGAAGAATTGGAACAAGAATCAATCGACATGGCTTCATCTATAAAACAGCGCCCCCAGGCTGTCATCCAAACAACCAAACGACAGGTCCAGAGCGCAGCGGAGGATCTTGCATCCACTCAAAACGAATGGATCGGGGAGGTTCTAATAACTGCAGCGGGACAAGACAAGGAAGCAAAAGAATCCGCGCAGAAGTACCTCAAAGGGAAGAACGAAAACAAGTAAGTGAAACGGCTTCTTCGTAGTTACTTAAGTCCCAAAACCAGAAACCATGATCTCAGGAAGGGGGGGGAATGAAAGACGAACAGACTAAAAGCGCTCATACTACCGATATTTTCTCATGGTGGATTCCCCCAGCCATCCTTCTTGCTATCCAACAAATTTTTTGGAGAACCCCCTATGGAGCTGTCCTTCAGGGCATCATTCTTGGCCTGCTGACAAGCCTTGTTGCCATCGGTATCGTCCTCATCTACCGATCAAACCGGGTCCTAAATTTCGCGCAAGCAGAACTAGGGCTTCTCCCAACTGTCCTCAGCGTCATGCTCATCGTAGAATCCGGATTCCCATATCTCGCAGCTTTCGCTATAGGCCTCGTGGGAGCGGCACTTCTCGGGGTCAGTTCAGAATTTCTCGTCATTCGAAGATTTTCGAGAAGTCCACGGTTGGTCTTGACTGTCGCAACATTAGGCCTAGCCCAAGTGCTGGTGTTGTGGGCGTTGCTTATGCCGGAATGGTGGGGAAGCGGAGTGACCTCCCAACGTATCGATTCTCCACTAAGTATCCAATTTGATTTTGATAAATTCCGCTTTAACGACAACCACATTATCGTTATTATTGCCGTCCCACTCGTGCTTCTTGCCGTAGGTGCAATACTCCACCGCACACGCCTCGGCACAGGTATTAGGGCGGTAGCGGAAGACTTTGACCGATCCGGCATGCTTGGTATACCGGTGTTCCGCTTACAAAGCTTCGTGTGGGGCCTTGCCTCCGTGCTGGCATTCTTAGCCCTTTTCCTACGGTCCAGCATTTTTGGTCTGCCGGTAGGCGGCCAACTAGGTGTCTTGTTTTTCCTCCGTGCATTGACCGCTGCAGTAGTGGGGAAATTGACGGACTTAAAGACAGTCATGGCGACATCGCTGGTACTCGGGATCCTCCAACAGGGGATCGTATGGAACACAGATAGTCCAATGCGCGGAACCGCTTTGATGGCGGCAATGTGCGCGGCCGTTATTCTTCTCGCATTGGTCGCACGACCTCAGACGTATTCACGATTCGCTAACCTCAGCGAAGCCATTTCGATGGGAGAAATCCGCCCCATTCCCCCTGAGCTGAGGAACAGACTAGAGGTTCAAGCAACGAAGTACTTTCTGGGGGTTATTAGTCTTGTTCTCCTCACCGCCATTCCATACTGGTTCGGGACGGTGAATATTCTGAGATTCTCCGCCTTATTCATTTTTACCATCCTCTTATTGTCGCTCGTGGTGCTTACCGGATGGGCAGGGCAGATATCACTGGGCCAAATGGCATTTTTCGCTGTTGGGGCAGTCACTGCTGGGAAAATGATCATTGAGTGGAATCTGGATCTAATCCCAGCGATCCTTCTATCGGGAATTGTCGGGATGGGACTAGCGTTAGTTGTTGGCTTACCCGCATTACGTATTCGAGGTCTCTATTTAGCGGTAACAACGTTAGCGTTTGAACTCGCAATGCTTAATTATTTCCTAAATAGAAGGTTCTTTGATTGGGTTCCATCACCTTCAGATCGTGTACTTCGTTTACCCATCTTCGGCCATATCGGCTATTCCTCAAGTAGAGGAGTGTACTTTGTTAGCGCCGTTGCTCTCATCGTTGCAGTTGCAGCGGTCAGAGGCTTACGAAACAGCCGGACCGGAAGGGTTCTGCTCGCCCTCCGCGATAATGAACAAGGTGTGTCCGCATACGGGGTAAGTGTCGTTAGAGCGAAATTGATGGCATTCGGGATAGCCGGCTTTCTCGCTGGTTGCAGCGGAGCCCTCTTTGTCGTCCACCAGCAGTCCTACTCCGTCACCGGGCGAGGCCAGCTATCGATCAGAGTCTTTATATCCGCCATAATCGGAGGCATAGGATCGGCGCTAGGTGCTTTCCTCGGCTCGTTGTTCCTATGGGGAACCATATGGTGGCTCCGCGGCAACTGGTTTTTTTTCGCAACAGGATTCGGGATCCTCACCATTCTGTTGATCGCCCCCGGAGGACTGAGCTCTTTCCTCTACCGTTTCCGAGATTGGATTTTGAGACAATTCGCCATTCGTAAAAACATTAACGTCCCAAGCCTGATAGCTGACGATCAGATCCCCGATGCAAACCGGAAAGATGATAAGGAACCCTATGAAGTCTAAGTTCACACGCGTGGTGGGATCCGGCCCGGTATACCCGATCCTTATATTGTTTGGGCTCAACGCGGTCGATGAGCTTGATCGAACCGCGTTCGCGATACTCGCCCCAGAGATACGAGATGAATTTGGACTAGGTTTTCAGGGACTGTTGACACTTGCAGGCGTGGTCATCGCTTTCGCTTTGGCCTTACAAGTCCCCATCGCAGGGTTAGCGGACAAGATGAATAGAGTTCATCTAGCGATCATTGGTGCTATAGCATGGGCTGTCTTTTCCTTCATGACCGGTTTAGCGACGTCAATAATTTTCCTCGGATTTATGAGGTCTGGTTCCGCGATAGGAAAGGGCGTTATCGACCCGACCCATAATTCTTTGTTGGCCGACTGGTACGAACCTAATCAGAGGCCAGCTGCCTATTCTTTCCATCGCGCCGGGAATTCAGTCGGGATCATCTTCGGGGCGCTCTTCGCTGGACTCTTAGGGTTCTACTTCGGTTGGAGGGTCCCGTTCTTCATTTTCGCCATACCCACCGTGGTACTGGCGTTTCTTGCTTTGCGGTTGAAAGAACCAGTCCGAGGACGATTTGAACGTGAAGCAGCAGGAGCGGACGAAGAGGCAGCGTTACTTGCAGAAGAACCTCCGTCAATGACAGAAGCTTGGCGTCTTTGTTGGAAAGTGGAAACACTTCGACGGATATTTATGGCTATGCCCTTCCTCGCCATCTCGATCATTGGGTTTGGAGTCTTAGCATCATTGTTCTACGAAGATGTTTTCGGCCTTGACGAACGTGCACGCGGATTCATCGCAGCAGGAGTTGAACCAGCACAGCTCCTCGGTCTCATGATCGGTGCTGGAGTCGGGGTGAAACTAGTCTCTCGTGATCCAGCGCTAATTCTGCGCCTTCTCGCTGTCGCAGCATTTGTAGGATCGATATTTGTTGTCGGATTTGCCTTATCTCCAGCAGTGTGGATGGCGGTAGGTTTCAGCGCCCTCATTACCTTCTGCTTCGCTATTCTTGGCCCCGGCCTCATTGCGGCTCTTTCGCTAGCGATCCCTCCTCGCGCCCGATCCATGGGATTTAGCATGGGGGCACTCTGGGCCCTCCCAGGACTCTTCGCCTTGCCGCTCGTGGGTTGGGTTGGTGATAAATGGGGAATCCGTGTGGGGATGCTAGTCATGACACCAATTCTTCTGGCCGGAATGTTTCTCATCAGCTCAGCCGCAGCGGGTATCACCAGAGATATTGAACAGGTTCGGGCTTCAGCAAGAGCACGCAGCGAAGCAGCACTTGCGCGTAAAAAAGGTGAAGCGAAGCTTCTCCTCACGAGGGACGTACAAGTGAGTTATGACAAAGTCCAAGTTCTTTTCGGAATTGATATTGATGTCGGGGCAGGGGAAATCGTTGCACTTCTCGGTACTAATGGGGCAGGAAAATCAACGCTTTTGAAAGCAATTTCAGGAGTCACTGAAGCTGACCGAGGAGCGATAGTTCTTGATGGACGGGATATAACTCACGCACCTCCAAACGAAATAGCAGCCTTAGGTATAGCGCAACTGCCAGGCGGACATGCGATCTTTCCGAGCCTTACCGTTAAGGAAAACATTGAAGCATCTCAGTGGCTTAAGAACGAAGAGAAAAAAGCTGAGATTATCGAGATCGAGGAATCGTTACGGCTCTTCCCAGAAATCCGAGAGCGCTGGAACGAACCTGCAGCCAATCTATCTGGCGGGCAACAGCAAATGCTTGGTCTAGCAATGGCTCTCCACAGTGCACCAAAGGTATTAATGATCGATGAGTTGTCGCTCGGATTAGCGCCGGCCGTTATAGAACGGATCCTTCCAGTCGTCAAACAGATAGCGGCGAATGGAGCAGCTGTCATTATTGTTGAACAATCCGTCAATCTTGCCTTAACGATCGCCGAACGGGCTTACTTTATGGAAAAAGGGCAAATCCGGTTCAGCGGTTCCACGAAAGACCTCCTTGAACGACCAGACTTACTCCGATCTGTTTTCCTAAGCCAAGTGGAAACTGCCCCGATACGTGCAGCAGTGACATCAGGGCCAACTGGTAGAACCGCGCTCCAAGCAGATGCGCTGACTCGCCGGTTTGGAGGGATACAGGCAGTAGCTTCGGTCTCTTTTGAAGTCGAAGAAAGAGAGATCGTTGGAATCATGGGGCCAAATGGAGCTGGAAAAACGACACTATTTGACCTTTTGAGTGGATTCGTTCCTGTCGATAGTGGAACAGTGCACTTAGCGGGCCGTGACATAACCGCTTCCACCCCTTCGGAACGGGCACGCTACGGGCTTGGGCGGTCCTTTCAAGATGCCAGGCTCTTCCCTTCTCTCACAGTTGCAGAAACGATCGCTGTTGCCCTTGAACGCTTCACCGTAGCCCGCGACCCCATCTCTGCAGCCCTCTACTTACCGCGTTCTTATGAAAGTGAAAAACGCGTCAACAGGCAGGTGTCAGAACTCATTGACGTGATGGGATTGGGTGCATATGAGAACAAATTCGTCGGTGAACTTTCCACCGGAACCCGCCGAATGGTGGACCTCGCATGTGTCATCGCTCATCGACCTCTGGTTGTCCTACTAGATGAACCGTCAAGTGGTATAGCTCAAAAAGAAGCAGAAGAACTTATTCCTGTCCTTCGTCGGATCCGAGAAGAAATGGGCTCCTCATTAGTGGTGATAGAGCATGACATCGGCCTCCTCTCGGAGATATCTGACCGATTTATAGCCTTAGATCAAGGGTTTGTTGTCGCTCGTGGAACACCTGAAGAAGCCCTCAACGATCCTCTCGTCATTTCTTCCTATCTGGGGACTTCAAAAGCGACAATTCAACGAAGCGGAGAGATCTAGTTTGCTTAGGGCTGAAAGCGTACTAATCTCCTACTGGTAGAACAATGTGGGGGTAGCTATGGAATCAGCTCAAGGAGAACCAGAACACGTGGGGGCATCTGCACTAAAGAAATGGGGTCCATTAGGGCTTCTCGTGGTTGCCGCAGTTGTCGTGATCATTATTGTTGCATCCGGCGGCGGAGGCGACGATGACTCAGCTTCCGAACCTAGTTCCTCTGCATCGAGTGATTCTTCCCAAACAGCATCTGCAGACTCGCCTGAAGAAGATAGTTCAACGGCTGCTGAAGAAGAATCCTCCGAAAGTTCGGAGCCTGAAGAGGCCGAAGAGCCAGATCCTGCGACCGAAGATTGTCCGACGGCTGGAGACGCAAGAGACGATCTGCTACCTGGGGTGATGTTCTACGAAGAAGCAGTAACTCGCTGCATTGCAGACGATATCGAATGGGGGGAACGCTGCGATGAAGAAACAGGACGGCTTAAGTTGCCAACGTCACTACCCCCAGCATGTTTTGCTCCATTTGAAGGCGACAATGGTGGAGCAACGGCTCAAGGTGTCACCGAAGACTCGATTAATATCGTCTACTGGCGGTGGATGGAGAACGATTTCATCTTGCAATACATCACTGGACCGATTTCCAACGATGACACGAACGCTGATGCAGAAGCTAGCTTGCGCGGGCTGTTGGAATATTACGAAACCTATTACGAAACCTATGGAAGGTCGATCAACCTAATCTTTTATGAAGGAACGGGTCTCATTAGTGATGAAATTTCAGCACGCTCTGACGCTGTCAAGATCGCTGAAGAATATGACCCATTTATGGTGTGGAACGGTCCGACATTAACCAACGCATTCGAAGATGAACTTGTTTCACGCGGCATAGCGTGTTTGAGTTGCGGACCGTCCCAAGACATTGAGTACTATCGTGAAAACGATCCCCTCGCGTGGGCTTTTGGAATGAGCGCTGTCCAAGCCAGCCTAATAGCTTCCGAATACGTAGGTAAGCAATTAGCCGGCCGTAACGCCATCTATGCAGGTGACACAGATTATCAGAGTCAACCCCGGGTCTTTGGGCGACTATGGATCGAAAGCGGAGAAGCATCCGTTCAAAACGAAGCAAACTTTGAAGACAATCTCGCCGGATATGGAGTTGATGTCGTCGAATCTGTGGCATTTACCCTTGATCCTGCGACCTTGCAAGAACAAGCATCATCTGCAATAGCTAAATTCAAATCAGCTGGAGTCACAACCGTAATGTTCTCCGCTGACCCAATATCACCACGAGATTTCACCCGTGAAGCGACCGCACAGGGCTATTACCCCGAGTGGGTGCACATCGGTAGCGTTCTCGCTGACACCAATATCTTCTCCCGAACCTACGACCAAGAACAATGGGCCAACGCCTTTGGTATCACCACCCTTTCAGCAAGGGTTGATCCGACAGTGAGTGGAGCGCCCTTCCGCTACAAGTGGTTCTTTGGAGAAGAAGCACCAGCAGATGACTCACTTGGAGTTATTGACCCTTGGCCAGCTACGTTCTACCCGATCATCCAGGGCATCGGACCCGAATTGACATACGAAAACTGGAAGACCGCCCTTGACACCGCAGACCCGACACGTCAGACGCTGACATCTGGCTCGTTCTCATGGGGAGTAAACGGTAGATGGCCAGCTGAATTGGAATACGACTTCTTCGGTGGCGATGACATTACAGTCTTCTGGTGGGACTCTACCAAGGAAGGCCTGGATGAAGCGGACGGTCTTGGTGAGGGCATGTGGTTTTTTGCTGATGGTGGTCAACGCTACCTACTCGGTGAGATTCCTGAAGAGGACATCACCCTTTTCGACAGGGAAACTTCCTCCGACATCTACATGGAATGGCCCGAAGGCGAAGCACCTATTTACTATGACCCCCTACCTTCTGGTGGATGACCCAACCTAACCTTCATCCTTGGAATGAGAAATTCGAATGGAGCGATGCTTTACCGCGCACAGGTTTTTTCAGTCACGAACAGGTCGACAGCTACAATACCGAAGGATATTTGCTCCTTGAGGAAGCCATCCGGATAGATCAATTACAAATCGTTACAGACCACCTAGACAAGCTCGCTTTCGAGACCGACACGTTCTTAAAAACCCTTGAGAGAGAACGCCTTTCGATAGCAGAATCCGGCGCGATTCTCTTTGGAATCCATCCATGCCTTAGGTCAGAAACAGTAAAGAATTTTATATCCCAGCAGCCATTCACCGATATATGCCATGACCTTATCGGCCCAAATGTCCGGCTCTACTGGGATCAACTCGTCTACAAAGAAACAGAGAAACCTCGGAGATTTCCTTGGCATCAAGATAATGGCTACGGGTTTGTTGAACCTCAACAATATCTCACATGCTGGATTCCGCTAGCGGACGTGTACGAAGGGAATGGCTGTCCTTGGGTAGTTCCCAAAATCCATCGAAACGGGACTCTTTTTCATGAATATGTTGAACCTTTAGGTTACGAATGCTTCCCAGATCACCCTGACGCAGTTCCAGTCGAAGCGAAGGTGGGAAGTATCGTCATCTTCTCATCGCTGACACCCCACAAAACAGGACCAAATTTAAGTGGAGAAACACGAAAGGCGTACATCATCCAATACGCTCCT
>CAJWET010000051.1 GCA_913031515.1 uncultured Acidimicrobiaceae bacterium
GGTCGGCGTGAGAGTCAATACTTGTTATGGGGTAACCGATCGGCACCCCACAACAAGCTACCCGCCTGAATCCATGACAGAAGGCGCTCGCCGAGGGCTTGAAGAGAATCGGCGTTATCTTCGCGAAGGTGGAAGGGGCATGGTAGGGCTACATGCAGCATTCACCTGTTCAAATGAAACTCTTGAGCATGCAGCTTCACTGGCTGAGGAATTTAACGTTGGAATTCATACACACGTTGCTGAAGGCGAAATAGACATAGCCGCTTCAATCCGACTCAAAAGCATCTCACAAGACAATTGGATTCTTGCCCATGGGGTTCACCTTGATGATAACCACGGCTTGCGAGGAACTATCATCCACAATCCACGATCCAACATGAATAATTCTGTAGGCTACGCTGCGCCCAGACGATTCGTAAACCCCGTTGGTTTAGGAACTGACGGCATCGGAGCTGACATGATTGACGAGTTTCGAGTTGGGTATGCCCGCTTACGAGAAGATGAAATTTCTGCATCACCTGTTTCGGTCTGGGATATGTTAGAGACGAATACTGCGCTTTTCCCTGAAAGCCGAAAAGATATGATTACATGGTCGTACCCCAAAATGGACCCATGGCATTTAGCATTCTCACCGGGAGTAACGCCAACGGATATTGTTGTCGCAGGTCAAGAAATAATGAAAAATGGGGTTGTGATGACTGTTGATGCTGAAGAAATACGGTCAAAAGCTGCAGAAGCATCCACAAAATTATTTAAGAGACTCGATGGCCTATCATGACTCAACCAGTAGCTCTATATCTCCAAGACGCCCACACAATCCAAGATGCAATGACATACGCCAAGTATGCGGAACAACGAGGATTCGATGCTGTTTGGCAGGCTGATTCCAGACTTGTCCGCGAATGCTGTGTACCTATGGCAGCTTTTGCTGCAAGTACTGAGAAAATTAAAATAGGCAGTGGAGTAATTGATTGTTGGACCAGAAATCCAGCTCGAATAGCTTCAACCTTCTCTACCCTCGATGACCTTGCTCCAGGTCGAATAATCTTAGGGATCGGAGCTTGGTGGGATCCTCTTGCATCAAAAGTAGGCGTTGACCGGAAGAGGCCGTTACGTGTTATGCGTGAGGTTGTGGAGTCAGTTCGGGAACTTTTGCAATGCGATGGTCCGGTTACCTACAAGGGTGACTTTGTTCATCTTGACGGGGTCGAACTCGATTATGTTCATCAGGAACGCCGACCCAAAGATGTCCCTATTTATATAGGTGCTACTGGGATGAAGATGATGGAACTCACTGGAAAGATCGCTGATGGTGTCGTGTTGAACTACATGGTGGAACCTGCATATAATCTTCGCGCCATGGAAGCTCTTGAAACTGGAGCACAATCTGCCGGGCGTGACTTTAATGGAATAGATAGACCTCAGTTAATCGTGTGTTCCGTTGACGAAGACCGGCAAGCAGCTCTAGATGGAGCGCGGTTGCTACTAACCCAATACCTGGGGCAACAGCCCCACATCATGGCAGCAAGTGGCGTAACTGATGAATTGCTCAATGAAATCCATCAGGTCCTCACATGGCCTGCAACTCATGAAGAGGTGGTTGCTGCTTCAAAACTTGTTCCTGACGAAGTGGTGCAACGGTGCACTGCTTCGGGAACTCCTCAAGAAGCAAAAGAAAAGGTAATGGAATACATCAATGCTGGATGTACGACTCCTATTCTCTATCCGCTGGGTCCAAACGTTGAGCTTATGATTGATACCTTCGCAGATTGGAATCCATAAGAATCCCGATCGTCATATAGCGGAAAAACTTGACTTGAACTAAGTTCCCTCCATGGAAACAAATGACCACGAACTAAGCAAACTTGATACCGTTGATCTAGCGGCCAAGATCCGAGAAGGGGAGATATCCCCTACTGAAGCCGTACAAGCATCTATCGAACGAATTGAAGCCCTTGATGGAGAGTTAAATGCCGTCGTGACCCAGCGGTACGAAAGAGCACTAGAAGATGCTGCAGGAGAAATCCCTGATGGGCCATTCAAAGGGGTCCCGTTTCTTCTAAAGGACCTTCGAACTTCGAGTGCTGATGAACCTATGCATCTGGGCAATAAAGCTCTAAAAGAAATCAACTACATCTCACCCGTTGAGTCTGATCTTGCCCGAAGATACCGGGAGGCGGGTTTTATTGTTGTCGGTAGGACAAATACCCCAGAATTTGGGTTGGTTGGTACCACGGAACCCGAGTCATATGGGCCGTGCTGCAATCCATGGAATACGGGATATGGAACCGGCGGCTCAAGTGGAGGGGCGGCAGCAGCCGTCGCTTCGGGAATGGTCCCGTCGGCAAATGCTAGCGATGGTGGGGGTTCTATACGTATCCCTGCAGCGATGTGTGGCCTTGTGGGATTAAAACCGAGTCGAGGGAGGGTACCAATGGGACCTTTCCAAGACGAATGGGGACTCTCAATCCAACATGTGGTATCTCGTTCTGTCAGAGATTCAGCTGCAATTCTCGATGCTACTGCTATCCCAACTCTCGGCGATGGCGTCATAGCACCAATGACTGGGCAACCATACATTGATGCCGTGGGGAAGGACCCTGTAAAACTGCGAATTGGGATCTGGACTGACTCACCCCGCGAAGAACTAGAAATGAACCCCGAATGCCGGCAATCAGCGTTAGATACTGCCCAGATTTTAGAGGGGCTTGGGCATCATATAGATGTATCCCACCCATCAGCTCTTGATGACCAGAAGATAGGTTCTCGATTTAGCGCAGTATGGATGGCTGGAGCAAATCTGACTCTGCGGGGATTGGAGCAACTACTCGGACGAGAAGTTACTCAGGACGATGTCGAATTAGCGACATGGGCTATGGCTGAATACGGAGCTCAAATCACTGGACTGGAAGTCCTCCAAGCACAAGCTGCTATGACCGCTACGCGAAGAGATGCAGCGAAATGGTGGGAAGAAGGATGGGACCTTTTACTCACTCCCACAACGCTACAACCCCCACCGAAAATCGGTGAGTTAACTTCCACACCTGAAGATCCAATGCGCAATTCTTCACGTTCTATCCCATACGCAGCCTTTACGTCGTTTTTTAACGTTTCCGGACAACCAGCGATCTCACTCCCAATCAATAACACAAATGACGGACTCCCCATCGGAGTTCAGTTAGTAGCTGCCTACGGGCGAGAAGATCTTCTGTTCAACGTCAGCGCTCAACTCGAAGCAGAAATAGGATGGGCCAACCGACTACCCCCCATCCATGCATAAGATTGGGTCGGCACAATGGAACTTCCAAGATTCGAAAAAGATGTATCTAGCAAAGAAGTCGCTCAAGCATTGGGTGATGCGGGCTGTGCGGTCATCGAGCAACTTGTCGACGATGAACTTATGGACCGAGTAGCCTCTGAGGTAGAACCGTTTGTTGAATCAACACCTTTTGGGGTCGACGACTTTATGGGGAAGAAAACTCGGAGAACCGGATCTTTGATAGCTAGATCTTCTTCATTCCATGAACTGGCATTACACCCTGTTGTGGTCGATGCAGTAAAAGATGTGATCTGCGAAACTGCGTCCAGTATGCAAATTCACCTGACGCAAATTATAGACATATCTCCGGATTCGCAAGCCCAACTAGTACACCGCGACCAATGGGCATGGGATTTTTTTCCTTTCCCTTCAGAATGGGAAGTTGAAGTTTCTACAATGTGGGCCTTAACTGATTTCACGGAAGAAAACGGGGCGACACGAGTTATCCCTGGCAGCCACCTCTGGGAAGATAAACTACGACCTCCCTACGAAGAGACAATTCCAGCAGAAATGCCACGCGGGTCTGTCCTTCTCTACGCAGGAAGTACTTATCACGGTGGCGGTGCAAATAAGGCGGATACTCGCCGTACTGGAGTAAACGTAGATTACTCTGCTAGTTTCCTTCGGCAAGAAGAAAACCAGTATTTAGCATGTCCGCCTGACGTGGCGGCGACGCTTGACCCAGATCTAGCGAAGATGATTGGCTACAGTCGGGGCTCATACGCTCTGGGCTGCTTCGGAGATTTGCAAGACCCGATGGAAGCCGTAAACGTCTACAAGTAAGAGATTTCCGTGCATCTTTCTTCACATGACCGGCAACTCTGGGCTTTAGCCATTCCCGCCCTCGGAGCCCTAATGGCTGAACCCCTGTATATTCTGGCAGACACGGCAATCGTTGGACATCTTGGAACAGCCCCTCTTGGTGGACTTGCTGTTTCTTCCTCAGCTCTACTGATGATTTACGGACTGTGTTTCTTTCTCGCGTATGGGACCACAGCTTCAGTCGCAAGATTGACAGGAGCTGGAGAGAAGGAAAAGGCGATGACCCAAGCTGTCCAGAGTCTCTGGTTAGCTGCACTACTTGGAATATGTTTAGCAGTCTTCGGATACATATTTGCCACCCCCATTCTTCGTGCCATGGGCGCTAGCGGGGAGCTTCTCATCCAAGCTCGAATTTACTTGCGAGTCAGCTTGTATGGAGCCCCAGCTATGTTGATCATGATGGCAGGTGTCGGATACCTTCGTGGGTTGAAAGACACGGTACGCCCTCTATGGATCGCAGTCGGTACTGCTGCGCTGAATCTAGTGCTTGAAATAATTTTCATCTACGGGTTCGGCCTGAACATTGGAGCATCAGCTGCAGCCACTGTCATGGCTCAGTGGGTAGGGGCATTTCTCTATCTACTTTTGATAGGTCAAGCTATCATTCCGCACCGTGTTCCCTTAGGCCCTGATTTCAGGGCTATAACCCAACTACTTCGAGTGGCTTGGGAACTATTCATCAGGAATTTTTCACTTGCAGGAACTTTCTTAGTCGCGACTTCAGTAGCTACACGTATCGGCGATATAGAAGTGGCAGCTCATCAAGTGGCATATCAGGCTTGGTTTATGCTGGCTATGGCAATGGATGCAATGGCTATTGCTGCTCAAGCTCTCGTAGGGAATCTTCTTGGATCGGGTGAAGCGGAACAAGCTAGAAGGGTAGGGCAAAGGACTATTGTCTGGTCAGTAGGGATTGGGGTCATAGGCGGTGGTGTCCTCGCCGCTGTCCACACACCGTTAGCTCAATTATTTTCTAATGACCAATCGGTCGTTGCTCTTACCGGATTCCTCTTTATGCATGTCGCGTTGATGGCACCCCTTTCTGGAATCGCATTTGCACTTGATGGCATACTTATCGGAGCAGGGGATCAGAATTTTCTCGCCAAGGTAATGACTGGCGCAGCAGCGGTTACGATCACCCTTATGCTAGCTACCAGATTTTTGGACCTGGGGATCGGCTGGTTATGGGCTGCCATATGGATATTTATCGTGTTCCGGTCGTTGCTTCTGGGTCTACGGTTTCTCCGTGGAGGATGGCAAGTAGTAGGAAGTAGCAGGATCCACGAGATTTAGCCACATACTCAATGTCTCCATTTGGCTGCAGGCTCCGCGGCTCATAGGGTTTAGGCATGAGTGAATTCGAAGTCGTGGTTCTCGGATCTGGCGCGGCTGCCCTTGCAGCTGCGGTTTCTGCTTCAGGTCATGGGGTAAAAAAAGTTGGGATCTTCGAAAAAGCTTCCGTACTGGGAGGAACCTCGGCTATGTCGGGGGGGATGATTTGGATACCCGGTAACCACCATATGGAAGAAAACCAAATTGAGGACTCACGGGAAGAAGCGCTGACATACCTTGACTCATTGTCCCATGGGCGCATGCGTACCGATCTGGTCGAGGCATATGTCGATATCGGGCCGTCTATGGTCAAATGGTTTGAGGAGAATACTGAAGTCGCTTTCGAAATTGTCGAGAGTTTTCCTGACTATCATCCTGAGAACCCGGGAGGGAACCAAACGGGCGGTAGGTCATTAGAATGTCCCCTTTTCCCTTTCGGTGAGCTGGGAGAGTGGGCCGGGCGCATAAGCCAAAGCCGCCAGATGTCTCCGTACCTCCTCATGAATGAGACGTCGCTGGGTCGCGGACCTCTCATTGAAACCCCGAAAGAGGTTCTAAAGTCACGTGCAGAGGAAAATCTCCGAGGCTGTGGCCAAGCACTGATAGGGCGCTTGCTTAAGTCATGTTTAGACCGGAACATTCATATCGAAACTGATTATCAAGCCGAGGAATTGATTATGGAGAATGGGACTGTGCTTGGAGTAAGGTTCAATACTCCTTCAGGGGTGAGAGAAGTCTCTACTTCAAACGTGGTTATCGCTACCGGTGGTTTTGAGTGGAATAAGAATCTTGTAAATAGCTTTGTTCGCGGTCCTCTGCAAAGACCGGTTTCTATCGAAACAAATACAGGGGATGGCTTGAAAATGGCTATGCGGGTAGGAGCAGCGCTCGGAAATATGCAGGAAGCGTGGTGGGTGCCAGTTATCGATATAACGGCTGAAGGTGAAAACACCATTCCTTGGATGGTAAACCGAGAACGTGCAAACCCCAGATGCATCATGGTAAATAGGGATGGTAAAAGATTCGCGAACGAAGCAGCGAACTACAATGCTTTTGGAGCGGCGTTCCACCAACTAGACCCTGGAACTTTTGAGTACTCGAATATCCCAGCCTGGATGATATTCGACCAAGAATACTTAGTCCGTTACGGATTATGTAGATATAGAGGTGAAGGCCGGGTGCCTGACTGGATGACTTCCGCTGATACTCTCGCCGAACTTTCAGAAAAAATCGGTTGCGAAGGGTTAGGCCTCGAAGAAACGGTGGCGTCCTGGAACGCGCAAGTCGCTGATCTCGACGACAACGATTTCCAGCGAGGAAAAAGCGTCCACGATACACATTGGGGTGATGGAACGAGAACAACGGCGGCAACGCTAGGGCCAATCGATAAACCCCCCTATTACGCTGTGGAAGTTCGCCCAGGGGCATTGGGAACCAAGGGAGGGCCGCAAACAAACGCTAACGCGCAGGTACTCGATGTTGATGGCAACGTTATTAGCGGATTGTACGCAGCGGGGAATGCGATGGCCTCCGCCATGGGAATGGCTTATGGGGGTGCTGGAGGAACTCTTGGACCTTGCATGGTCTTCGGGTACATCGCTGGCAAACACGCCGCTGAAGAAGCACGAAAAAAATAATCAGAGTACGGGTGTAAGAAACCATCCATAACATCGTCTCTCTTTTGAACAAACAAGTTCAAGAATGGAGACAAAAATGACTACTACCCACACCGGGTCTTACAGTATGACAGGTCAGGCGGCACTTTGGGCACTGTACCAAAGCAACCAAAGCCACTCAGCTGTGCGTTCTACATATACGTCGTGTAATTTCCGAAAGGAATTCCTTGACTGGTGCGAGATCCAAAACGAAGAATTAATAGCGAACACAGGCGCAATAGCCTAAGTTCCCATACCAAGAAGACTTTACCCACTTCTTCCTTCACTGCCTCGAAAGATATACGATAAGGCTATGGCCAAAAACGTATTGGGGACAGATCTTATTGACTGCAGCTTGGACCCCCTCACTGGCTACTACCGGAATGGATGCTGCGACACGGGTTCGGGTGATATGGGAGTGCATACGGTCTGCGCGATTATGACCGAAGAGTTTCTGGCGTTCTCCAAGGCGGCGGGAAATGATCTTTCCACACCTATGCCACAATACGGCTTCGAAGGCCTGAAATCTGGAGATCAGTGGTGTCTTTGTGCACCACGTTGGCAGGAAGCTTTCCTCGCGGGTAAAGCACCTCAGGTTAAGTTGGAGTCAACACACATCGCAACCCTTGAATGGGCGCGCCTTGACGACCTAAAAGCTCATGCTTTAAGTGATTAATATAATTTTTTTAGATTTTTCCTCAATCTAACGCTTTCATAAAATTTTCCTTGTAATGTCTTATCATGACTGACTCTCAAGATAACGAACCATCCAAAGCCGAACTTTTCTCAGCCCGCGTCTCCTTACTATTTCAAGACAAGAGGGTCCGTGCCAGCGTAGCGATCGCGATATTAGCGATCATTGCACTGGTCACTACCCTCATCGTCGTCTCAAATAATGGCGACGACGATGTGGCACCTGAACTTTCATTCGATTTGTCACCTGAAGAGGATTACGTATTTCAACCGGCTAACTCCTCCGGTCCCGACCCCTTTACCCCCTCATACGTTAACTATACGATCAGCTTCGAAACAGAAGGTCTGGAAAGCGGTGAAGTTAGTGGGTCCAGCACCGGCCTCTACGGCGGTACCGGCGAGAATGCCTGTGACATTGACAAACTCGTGGCTTTCTTGCAGGCGAACCCTGCTATAGGGGCTGCATGGGCTGAAGTGCAGGGGATAGCCCCAGAAGAGTTAGAGGATTATATTCGCGGGCTGACTCCGGCTGTTCTTTTGCAAAATACGTTGGTCACTAACCATGGATATGCAGACGGTGAGGCAATACCATTCTTAGCGGTGCTTGAAGCTGGGACGGCTGTCCTTGTCGATGATGATGGTATCCCCCGCGCCCGCTGTGCGTGTGGTAACCCGTTGATACCGCCGGATGAACCCGAGGAAGAAGAGGACCCGACTCCAACACCAACTCCGCCCGAAAGGACGGAAGTTGCTTGCCCCGAACCGAACCCACCATATGGCATCCACAAGAACGCTGATGACGACTGGGCTCTTAAAACGGAAGAAGGAGTATGGGTATGGAAAACAGCTATTCCAGGTTGGGAAAACGTCTCAGACCCGAGCGACGTCTATGCGACTGAAGCTGACGTGCCAGGATATATCGAAGAATGTTTCCCCTGTCCAGAAGAGGAAGAGCCTGATGACCCCAACGGGGATGACAAACCTGATGACCCCAATGAGAACGAGAAGCCTAATGGCGGGGACGATACAACTTCTACCTATGAAAAAGACGGAAATGGGAAGTATAAGACCAGCGAATATGTTTTGCATAGCTTTAACATCGTCAGGCTGAGCACTTACGTAGTTATCGAGCCCATCACTACCGGTGACATACCCATAATCACTCCCATTGATGAAGATGACACCGAGGAATACGACGATGACGAGTACGACGATGGTGGTCCATACGACAAGAACTACGATGGTTGCTTTCCCCCATGTCCAGAAGATGGAGAATGGGGGGGGGACCTATTCGGCCCATTTGGTTACACCTGGGTTGACCCTGATGGCTATAGGTGGTACTGGACCGAATCAGGCTGGGTACTATTCGAACTCACCCCCGTCGACAGTAGTGACGATGAAGATACGGAAGAAGCTGAATCTAGCGGGGTTACCTATACTGACTATCGGGACCTTCCGGGCTGGTCAGAAGACTGTGAAGAATGTCCACCTTGGGGTTGGGAGAAAACCGAAGATGGCTCGTGGCGATGGGTCACCCCTCACGGGCAAAGATGGTATATGCCTATAAACTCATATGTACACAAGTGGGAGCGAGAAGGCGGGGATGGAGAAATAACAATTTCCGACATTTCTGAGTTGCC